>JBAUBP010000026.1:0-27846 GCA_049676905.1 Bathyarchaeia archaeon | reverse complement strand
TATCCAGATCAACTAATATTCAACCTAAAAATCATCTCTTCAAAAAAAAGCGGCAGGCTCTCGCACTCAAGATCCATATCATTCATTCAGTTGGGTCAGACTCGTCATTGCCTACCAGTACTTATTTTATGAAAACAAAGTTTTAGCTATTTCTCTTTCACTGCAATCCTGCTAGGATTACATATGTTTGGCGCACGCAACAAACATCTATTCAGCAATCCATCCTTATTCTATCTGTTTGTAGGCATAATGTTTAAGGAGCTCTATTTGTAGGAATTATGCTAGATTTCCAATGGCAAAAAAGAGAAAATCTAGTGGAAGAAGCAAAGGTGGCAAAGGACGAAGTGAAAGTGTCCAATGCACCAACTGTGGCATGTTAGTTCCCAGAGATAAAGCAAAGCGAGTCACCAGTCGGTTCTCACTCGTTGATCCAAGCCTAGCAAGAGAATTGAGAGCAAGTGGAGCCTATTTATCAAGACCGTCTGCATTCAAATATTATTGTGTTTCATGCGCCGTACATTTTGGTGTTTCAAAAATTAGAGCCAGAGGCGAACGTAGGGGCACGTATTAGCCCTTATTCTGATTATTACTTATCGAACATGCTGATAGGCATATACAGTTCTCTGAACAAAGGTTATGATCGATAAGATTGCTATTAATGCAACTCCATACTCGATCAGCCCTAGAAAAGAGGAGATAATTAGTATGAGCATTCTTTCAGGTCTTTCTGCGATCCCAACGCTCTCCATTTTAATATTTTCCACTTCAGTTCTTGCTCTGACATAGCTTACCATAAGTGAAAATGAGATTGCGGCTATACCCCAGAATGGACTTGCCAGCTCACCCAGAATTATTCCTGAAAATATTAGGATTTCTCCAAGTCTATCAAAAGTAGAATCAAGAATCCCACCAAATTTCGATGCTTTTCCAAGCCTAGCCAATGGACCGTCAAGAGCATCCATTAGACCTGATAAAAGAATTAGAAATGGTGCTATAACGTATGTAAACATCCAATTAATCCTCATATAGAATAATACACCCGCCATCGCTGCACAGGTAAAGCCGATTAAGGTCAACATGTTAGGAGTAAAACCCAAATTATCAAGATATAAGGCAAGACGAGTTAGGATAGGTTTCACCCTATGCCTGAAAGCAGTGATCAATCGATTCACCAAAGATTATAAGATCCTTGATCTTAGCGTTCAACATTAACTCATTAAGATACCGCCGTTAGCTAAAAAATGGAATGTAGTATGAAACAATAAATCATTGTATGTATTGATCTTGATAGGTGGAGGACGAAAATGGGCAGGATTGAAAAAGGCACAAATTGCAGCGTGTCAGGATGCAGTAATACCGCTTTAAGATCGATAGCTGTCGAAAAAGCAACAAAAGCTGGGTTGAAAGTCGGAAGTTCAAGAAGAGCTTACTTATGTAAAGATCACTATAAAGAATTCAAAAAGAAAACAAAAAAAGATAGACTAATAGAAAAATGGCGAATGTCAAAGTAGTGTTCAATGTAGGAGGGTTTTGACATCTGAGAATATTGCTTATTCATAGCGACCATTTTGAGTTTGAGGTGAAAAGTCAGGCAATTAAAGCGGCCGAGCCCATAATAGAGGGACTAAAAAAAGACAGTATCGATGACGCACTAGTTGTCTTTTGTACAATAGAGAATAATGATGAGCAAAATACAGATAGTTTAATTCTTCAGGCTGCAGATGAAATATCAAAAGTGGCCTCAAACGTAGGAACAACTAACATTCTAGTCTACCCATATGCCCATTTATCTGATGACCTAGGACCTCCATCCTTAGCCATTCCTCTTTTAAAAAAATTAACAGAGAACCTTGCTTCACGAGGATTGAATGTAAAAAGAAGCCCCTTTGGCTACTATAAGAGTTTCAAATTGGAATGCAAAGGACATCCTATGGCAGAATTGTCGAAAAGTATCAGCGTTGAAAAGCCAAAGTCAAAGACCAAACCTATAGAGACAAAATTTAAGGTTTTCAGTCCCGACGGCAAACTGAGTGACCCCGAAGAATATCTAAAATATCAAGATCACGAATTCAAATCCCTCATTGAAAAAGAGGTATTCAAAAAAGCACTTCATGGAGGAGAACCTAAGTACCTCGAGTATTGCAAAAAATTTGGAATTGAATGGGAACCCTACTCTGACGTAGGACATATGCGATTTGGTCCACAGGGAACTCTAATCTTCGAGTTGATTAGCGAGCATGCATGGTCGCGAGCCAAATCGGTAGGCATTCCACTATTCAGAGTAAGAGGAACAAACATGTTCGATCTTTCCATCGAACCAGTCAAACAACATGCTGAGTTATTTGGAGACAGATTATATGAAGTTGATTTGGATCAGAAACGTTTTGTAATGCGATATGCAGCCTGCCATCAACAATTTGCCATGGTTAAAGATTGGTCATTAAGTTACAAACAGTTTCCTTTTGGAACCTTTGAACTGGCAGACAGCTATAGATTGGAACAAAGTGGCGAACTTTTACTCTGCTTTAGGGTTAGGAAACTCCATATGCCTGACCTTCATGTATATTGCAGAGACACTGACGAAGCAAAAACCGTCTCACATAAAGTACATGAAAAGATCTATGATGAAATAAGAGCTTTAGGCAGAGAATATGTTTCAATCTATAATACTACACAAGAATTCTTTGAAAGCAATAAAGACTATTTCATGGAGCTAGTAAAAGTAGAAAGAAAACCAATATTGATCAATTTCGTTCCTGAAGGAGTCTTCTACTGGGTATTGAATGTTGAATATACAATCATAGACGAGTTAGATAGACCTCGTGAAATAGCTACATTTCAGATAGACGTTGGGAACGCAGAACGATTCAATATATCTTATACAGATCATGATGGGAAGAAGAAACATCCTGTAATAATCCATACTGCAATGATAGGAACCGTAGAAAGATACATGTATACAATATTTGACTGTGCCACAAAGGCTGAAAAACTTGGAAAGAAACCTCAACTTCCTTTATGGCTTTCTCCGACACAAATAAGAATCATTCCAGTGACTTCAGAACAATTAACGGACGCAAATAGAATAGCTGATGAACTCGAAAAAATGAGCAGAGTCGACATTGACGATCGTGAAGAAACACTTCAAAAAAGAGTTAGAGATGCAGAAGTAAACTGGATTCCTTACATCATGGTAATTGGCAAGAAAGAGTTAGGAGCCAAAAAATATCCCGTTCGAATTAGAAATGAAAAAAAGACTAGCGATTTTACAGTAGATGAGCTGTTGACTGAATTAAGTGAAAAGAATAAAGGATACCCATTTGCACCCATGACCTTACCAAGATTACTAAGTACAAGACCAGGATACCGGTAGAATATATGTTTAGAAGCAAAAGTTACATATCGATTTTAAAAGTTTTATATCATTACAAACCTTTATGATTGAGCATTATTAGAGGTTTACAACATGAATAAAGATCGAACCTATGGTGGATTGATACTTCTAATCTCGCTAATCATCACCATTGTATACATAGCAGCTTTCTTTGCACCAGTTGTCTCTACATATATTCCAAGCTGGCCATCTTGGCTTGACTGGTGGGCAATAGCCATTCCAGTTTTTCTATTTGTGATTGCTGCACTATTGATATGCATGTGGATAGGTTGGACAATGCTTACTACACCACCACCAGCTCCACTTGAGGCTGAGGTAGCTTCAACACCTGAGAATCCATCGTAAGGACCTTAATCCAAATAGATGCACAGCGCGCGCTACAGACTAAGATAGCTCGCATCCAGCATCTCTAGTAGAGAGAGCCATATCGAAGTAGTAGATTAGAAAACACTTTCTTTAGGATATACTTCAATACCTTTTTCGTTAATTCTATAGGGCCTCATTTGCGTATCGATTGGCGTTTCTCGCATCTTCTCTATCTGAAGAACCCTTGTAGCCGCTTTACCTATTTGCAGAGTTTGCAGGATTATTACACCATGAGCCAAATATTCTTCTAATTGTACTTCTCTCTCCAAGCCAGAAGTTCGTAATTCAGCAGTCATTAGTGTTGTTACTCCTGTCGATGCGAATACTTCCATTAGAGCGAGTATTACTGCTCGACGTTGAAGGGAATCAGGATATTGATAGGTTAACGAATTCATTGTATCGATTACTATTCGCTTAGCTCCTATCGACTTCACTCCTTTCTTAATGTCGTCTATTGCTTTTTCTAAAGTAAATTCTCTTTTTCCTAAAGCTATTTTCGACCGTTTGATTTCTTTAGCCATATGTCCAAAGGGAGAGAGATCCACTAGAGCCCACATTTTATCTCGCTCGAGTTGAGCAATGTCCCAATTGAAAGAAGCCAGTTCACGTTTTATGTGATAGTCGGTCTCATCAAGACTTATGAATAATCCCGGGTCGCCATATTGCTTGATACCATTGATCAAAAATTGTGTGCAAAAGATAGTTTTTCCAGTTCCCGGTCCACCAACCACTAAGATTATACGACCTTTGGGTATGCCTCCATTTAGCATCTCATCTAGACCAGGAATGCCGCTTCTCACTCTTTCAATATTTGACATGAAGATTCCTACAGTATATTATACCAAATTCGGGATTTAATAATTGCCAAATAGGAAAATAAGTCAAAAAAAAAGCGCATCCTTCTATAGACCCCCTGGATTACAAACGCATATATTGACCAGATAAAGAATATGTTAGCATCTAAATATTTTGATGACACATGGGTGCTTTATATTGAGTAAAGAGGAATTCGAAAAAGCGATAAAGTCTGCTGAAAAGCAGTCATCATATTTTAGAGCAGAGCAAGTTGCATTGAGAGCAGCTCTTGAGGAACTTGAGAGGATGCGCGACGAACGTGAAGTAGATGAAACACTATATGATGAATTGCATCAGAGATACTCACAAAGATTAAGCGAAACGAATGAGAAGGCTGAACAGTACAGACGAATTACCCAGAGCATTAAACATCTTATGAGATATGATAAAGAATTGAATCTATTAAGCGATTCACAAAAAGAATTGATTGAAAGACTGGATAAAACAAGAAGTCAACTTGCGCAGGAACGAAATAAAGTCGGAGAATTGGCTGAAAAATTTGGAATATCTATTCCTTCATCTTCGGGATTAGATGAAAGAAGACGGATATCAGCTCCATCTACAAAAGAAACTACTGAAGCCGAGTCGGAAATTGAACGTTTGAGACAAGAGATCCTGTCGGAACTAGAAAAAACGAGAAGCCAGACTAAGAAATAATAAGATTGATAAAGAAATGTCCAATTATCCCAGCCCTCACATACATCAGCTCATACATTCCATCTTGAAGATCCCTGCAATTATCTTCAGAAGGAATGCGAATTGGTAATAGCACAAATTAACATGCCATCAGGGCAGATTCTATTAATAATAATACCCTTCGTTGCAGTTGTCATAGTTATTATTTTAGGCGAAATGCTCTTCAGGAGACGTAAAAAACGATTACGACAAAAACAAATAATGATGAGACCGCAGGAAGTCAGACCACAACCAATTGAGATGCCTGATACGGATACTCGGAAACTAGAAAAACTTCAAACAGAATTAGAAAACACTTCGAAACAATATGTTTCCGGAAAGATTAGCAAGCAAGAATTTGACACTAAAGTCAGGACGATCGAAATTCAATTAATGCAGTATAAGACGCTTGGACCCATTGAAGAGCCCTTAGAGACTGAACCGAAAACAACCGAAGCTCGCCCTTCACCCGTAGAACCCATAATTATTGAACCTCCAACATCTAAACCAGAACCTATTGAACCTCCTCCACCAGAACCTTCAACCGAACAACCTGTATCAGCTACAACTGCATCACCTGTAACTGAACCAAGACCAACCGAACCGCCGAAGAGAGTCTGCATCCATTGCAAAGAGGAGATCCCCCCAGATTCTATCTATTGCGATAGATGCGGCCGTTACTTGGGCAAGCCTACTACTTGACCATAAGGATCTTAAAAAACAGTATAGTATATTATGATCTTCAACTGACCTGGAATTACATATACTTACTGATCCATTACTTTAGCTAATCTAAAGTAGTATCGCGACCATTGTGGCCACCCTGCAGATACTGCATCTTCAAACTCAACAATTAAATCCATTCCTATCTCAATTTTTACATCTTTGTCAACTATTATTCGACCAGATAAAGACAAACCTTCTTCGAGTTTCACTATACCAATTATGTAGGGAGCCTGTGAACTGAACTGTTTCGGAGCTATGTGAATAAAAGAGAAAGTACGTAATTTTCCCTTGCCACTTAATTGGATCCATTTGAATCTAGATGACAAACATTTAGGACAGATAATTCTCGGCGGGATTATTAATTTTTCGCATTCAATACACTTCAATGCCATGAGTCTTCCATGTCCACAGAAGCTATAGAAATTCTGGATAGTAGGCAGAATCTCTCCTCGCTCATCTCGGTCAAGGGTAATTTCTTCCAAACTCTTTAACTCCTTTGCACTTAATTGGAATCTTTCATCGATATTGTGTTACTATACACATGAGCTACGGCCGTGGACCCATGTCCTCCAAGATTCAGAGTCATACCTATTTCAGCATCATTCACCTGACGTGCCCCGGCTTGTCCTGTAAGCTGTAAAAATATCTCATATGCTTGAGCCACACCTGTCGCACCAACAGGATGTCCCTTTGATTTTAACCCACCACTTGTATTAATGGGAATGTTCCCACCAATTGCAGTATCACCTGATTGAACTAGTTTGCCTCCATCACCTTTCTTGCAGAATCCAACATCCTCGCTAATAATTAACTCTGCAATTGTAAAACAATCGTGAACCTCGGCAACATCAATATCTTTTGGCTTCATTCCAGACATTTCGTAAGCATCTCGTGCAGCTAATGCTACAGCATTCAGTGAAGTTAGATCATCTCTTTCATAAAGTCCGATAGTATCGCTGGCTTGACCACTCCCCTTTATGTATATGGGGTTATCAGAAAATCTCTTTGCTAGCTCGGGTTTTGTAAGGATCACACATGATGCCCCATCTGAGATAAGAGAACAGTCGAAGAGTTTCAATGGTGAAGCGACTACTCTTGATGTCATTGCTTGTTTGATAGTAATTTCTTTTTGCATCTGGGCTTTTGGGTTTAATGAGCCATTATGATGATTCTTCACTGCAATCGTAGCTAATTGCTCTTCTGTAGTATCATATTCATGCATATGGGCTCTTGCTATCAAAGCAAATAATCCTGGGAATGTGAAACCATGCCATTGTTCGAAAAAGTTATCCGCAGAAAGAGCAAGATATTCGGTCGCATCAGAGGTTGCTAAATGTGTTAGTTTCTCAACGCCACCGACCATAATCACATCTGCAAATCCTGATTTAATTGCTTGGATACCACATCTTAAAGCAACACCAGATGATGCACATGCGTTTTCAAACCTTACAGCAGGCATAGGATTGAGTCCTATCCAATCTGCCACCAGAGGTCCTGTATGACCTTGATGTTCTGCAGATTCTGTCATGTGACCTAGATATAATCCCTTGACATCTTTCTTTGGATCAAGATTTGGACATTTATCGAACGCTTCTTTTGCAGCATAAGAAAAAATTTCTCTAGCAGAAAGCCCATCTAATTTTCCAAATTTTGAAAGTCCAGCAGATATGATTGCAGCCAAAGGTTTTTCAATCAATGCGAATCGAACTCTGTTAGAATTAAAAGGAGAATTTCAATCTATCGATAATATTACATTGTAAATCGATATGGAAGATTTGTACAAAGTGAGACTAATTACCTAGTAATAAGCACTAATGAGAAGTTGGTTCGTGAATAACATGGGTATCAATCTAGATGAAGAAATCCTGAAAAAACAGATTATAGATTGCATGAAATCTCTTCATAGTAGAGGTCTTATGACAGGTGTAGGTGGAAACGCAAGTGCCCGACAGATGGGAGAAGAAAAGGTATGGATTACTCCTAGTGGGCTTTACAAGCCAGACCTTAATCCTTCAGATTTAATAAGGATAGATCTCGAGGGCAAAGTTATTGAAGGAATTTTCAAACCATCAATTGAATGGTATTTTCACACAGCGATTTATAAGAAGAGAACCGATGTTAACGCCATATTACACACTCATAGTCCTTTCACTATGGGTCTCGCATTGGCCAATGTGAAACTTCGACCGATTACATTAGAAGCTGCAACCATATTGGCTGATGTACCCATTTTACCCTTCAAATATCCAGGAACAGAGGAATTGGGCAATCAAGTAGGAGATGCCATTCTTGGTAAGAGAGCAGCAATTCTTCAAAACCATGGAGTCATAACTGTTGGTTTTGACCTCATCGAAGCCCTATCCACTGTTGAGATCCTTGAAGAGGCGGCCATAATGACGTTCGTCGCAAACACTTTTGGGCCTCCTGAGGAGATCCCTTCAGACCAAATAGAGCTGATTAAGAAACTCTATAAAATATGATGGTATTCAATCGATGTTTGGACACATAAACAAACTAATTCGAGTAAATCTCACCGAATCAAGAATATTTACTGAGACCCTTGATCAGTATGATTTAAAAGAATATATTGGCGGAAGTGGCTTAGCGGCCAAAATCATTTTCGATGAATTAGATCCATCGGTCGACCCACTATCTCCTGAAAACATTTTATTATTCATGACTGGCCCATTAACAGGAACCGCTTCTCCATCTTGTGGAAGATATTGTGTGTGTACAAAATCTCCACTTACAGGCTTATGGGCAGAATCACATGCAGCGGGATTTTGGGGACCAGAATTAAAATTCTCTGGGTATGATGGGATAATAATCAAAGGAAGATCGGACAGCCCAGTATACCTATCAATAATCGATGGGAAAATAGAACTAAGAAATGCTTCAAAATTATGGGGAGTAGACACTTATCAAACAGAAGAATATCTCAAAGATGAATTAGAAGATCAATCCCTTAAGGTTGCATCCATTGGGCAAGCTGGAGAGAATGGCGTCCTATTTGCATCAATCATGAACGACTCAGGACGTGCCGCAGGCAGATGCGGTGTTGGAACGGTTATGGGATCTAAAAATCTCAAAGCAATAGCCGTTAGAGGGACGAAAATTAATGTAATCCCAGCTGCTAGAAATGAAATGTTAAATGAGTTTCTTCGAAGAATCTATGTAACAATCAGATCTCATCCAACTGCCCAAATATACTCTTCTTATGGCACTGATGGAATCATGACCATGATGCACGAATACGGAGATGTCCCGATAAAATATTTCAATAAAGGTTCTTGGACAGAGGGCATAGAAAAAATCAGCGGTGAAGCCATGGCAAAATCCATTCTAAAGAAACAATGGGCATGCTATCGATGTATCATAGCATGTGGCAGACATATAACTGCAGATAAATCAGGTACAAGAGAAGAAGGGTCGGGTCCAGAATATGAAACATGCGCCTCTTTAGGAGCACTTTGTCTTAATGATGACCTGAACATCATTGCCGCTGGTAACGAGTTGTGCAATAGATATGGGATGGACACAATATCTTCTGGAAGCGTGATAGCCTTCGCAATGGAATGCTACGAAAAACGTTTGATCTCCAAAGAGAATATGGAAGGCATCCCATTGGAATGGGGGAGCGGTGAAGCCATAATCAATACACTACACCAAATCGGAAAGACAAAAGGATTCGGAAAAATCCTAGCGAAAGGCGTCAAACGAGCTGCAAAAGAAATTGATAAAGAAGCGGAAGAATTTGCCCTTCATGTCAAAGGTTTGGAAATACCTATGCACGATCCTAGAGCATTCAAAGGGCTTGGACTACAATATGCAACATCTCACAGAGGTGCATGCCACCTTAGAGGTCTAGTCTATCATATTGAACAAGGAGAGAGGATACCAGACCTAGGTATCCATAAGAGATATGAACGCTTCACGACTGATGACAAAGCTTTTCCAGTAATAGCAGTCCAGAACTGGCATGATATAATGGACTCCTTAATTATGTGTAAATTTGTATTTCTCCCACCTGCATCAGTTCTTTCAATACTGAATATGGTTACAGGTTGGGATATGAAATTGGATGAATTCCTAAAAGTTGGTGAAAGAACTTACAATTTGAAAAGAGTGTTTAACATAACTTGTGGGGCAACTAGATCAGATGATACACTTCCGAAACGATTTCTACAAGAACCTCTTAACGATGGCGGAAGTAAAGGACAAATTGTGGAACTCGAATCAATGCTCAACAAATATTATGAAGAAAGAGGGTGGACTGAAAATGGTATCCCAAAAGAAGAAAAATTAAATGAGTTGGATCTTTCCTCCACAATTCCTCGATTAAATCGTTAGCATATACCATCTATGAACGATACGATACAAATTGAACTAAAAAACATAAGCATCTATACAAAACTAATTCAACCATGGACGGGAAAAAGAATTCAACATGACATCACCCATAAAATCTAGTAAGATGGTAAAAATTGATGAAGCTTTAGAGATGCTTTACGGATCAATTAGAATGAATATTCTTGATTCTGAAATTCTACCAATCAAAAGCGCTCTTAATAGAGTTCTCGTATGCGATATTAAGGCAAAATATGATCTTCCTCAGAATAATCAATCTGCTGTAGATGGCTACGCAGTATCTGCGATAGACACATTCAATGCCTCACCAAGCAATCCAATACTTCTTCGTTTGAAATCCAGAGCCACTAATTCGGATTTCACTATTACTTCTGGTGAGGCCACTTATGTTCCGACTGGAGCTCCAATACCAAAAGGATCTGATGCTGTGGTTATGGTAGAATATACAGATGTGATTCAGCCTGGTATGATCCAAATATGCAAGTCCGTACCTCCAGGTGAAGATGTTTCTTGGAAAGGAGAAGATGTCAACCAAGGAGAACCAATTTTAAAAAAGGGAATGAAACTGAAACCACAAGATATTGGTATGCTGGGAGCCCTCAGAATCAGATCGGTTGAAGTATTTAAAAAACCGAAAATTGGGATCCTTTCGACAGGAAGTGAGCTTACATCTCTAGATTCTAATAATCAAGAAGAAAAGATCGTAGAAATTAATAGTCTTGTCCTAGCAGCGATGACTATTGATATTGGAGCTGAACCTGTACTTTTAGGTTTGGTTAAAGATGAGTATGAACATCTAAGGGAAAAAATTAGCGAATCGCTTGAAAAGATTGACATACTTATTGTTACTGGCGGTACCTCTGCAGGTCTCTTTGATTTTACAGTTAAAGCAATTGATTCATTGGGAGATCCTGGAGTCATTGTTCATGGAGTCGCAATAAAACCTGGAAGACCTACTTCACTGGCTTCCATCGACAATAAACCAATAATTAGTTTGTCAGGTTATCCTGTTGCAGCAATGATCGGTTTTTATGTTTTTGCCAGACCATTAATTGCTAAGATGCTAGGCTCTACATATGAGTTGGAGCCTCGGGTACGAGCTAGGATTACTAGAAGAATAGCATCAAATGTTGGAATACGTAGTTTCGTAAGAGTGAAGGTTTCTGATACTCATGGAAAATATGTTGCTGAACCAGTGAGAACGACAGGATCTGGAATTTTATCAAGCATGATCCATGCTAATGGATTATTGATAATCCCTGAAGATATTGAGGGGATAGATGAAAATCAGGAAGTAGATATAATACTATTTAGACCAATTCAATAAGAAATCCAAGTTATAGTTAGTATCGATCAGGCTATATGATAGAGATTCTTTTTTACTTCCACTACATATCCACGATTTTGTAACTCTAAGATCATGGAAATCGCTGAACGCTCGTCCTCAGCATCTGCTTCATTTTGTAGTAATCCTGAGAGTTCTTCCAAAGTTATTCTTTCTCCTCTCTTTGAGCTAATGATATCAATAGCTTGTAGAATATTCTTATCAGTACCTGCTCTTTTGCTATTAGTATCTGCAAGTTTTTCTAAGTCGGTTCTTTGTATTTTGGGTTTAGCCAGAACTTGGCTGGGTTTCTGTAAAGATAGGTCTTCTTCAAGTCTGAATCCTAGACCTTCTTTTTTGGACTTGGCTTTTGCTTCCAGTATTTTCTCATGTTGGTGATATTCATCTTTGGCCTTTTCAAGAAGGGCGCTTATCTTTTTTGGAACATCCATACCGGTTAAAATACCAATGTATGAAGCCCATCTTAGATGTTCTGAAGGATATATTCCTAGCATTGCATCTTTTCCAGCAAGAAGCTCGTGTAGAGCACGTCTAATTGCGTCCACTTGAATGGTGGTGAATAAGTGTGTTGGCCCTTGAACACCAAATATTACTCCAGATGCTGTCGCTGGATCCACTTCCGCGAAAAGGCTAGATTCCCAGCTACGCCTTAGAGTCGTAGCAACATTTTCTACCATGTTTGCTTGAGTTCTGAAATTCGCTAGGGTCGCGAAGCCAGGATATTCAAATATTGATGCTAGTTCTGACTCATCAATCCTATCAGCTCTGCTGGGCATTCGGGCAAGATCTATCAAATCAAGAAAGGTCTGTACTGCAACTTCATTGACTTTTTCATAGGCCTCAGTCAACAACTTGTTGGGATAATGTGCAGTTAGCTTATCATTCTCAATACATATTATTGCTTTAACTGATTCTTGCCTATACAACATATCAATTCCCATAGCTGCGTTTACTTTAGATCTAACTGATTCTGTCTCAAAAGGCAGCGTGACTATGGATATACATGTTTTTCCAAAGTCGTTAATAATTTCGGCTATTATTGGTGCTACACCAGATCCAGTGCCTCCACCCTCACCCAAGGTTAGTAGAATCACATCCGTATCTTCGCTTAACAATTTTGAGATTAGAGATTTAATGTTGGTATCACTTTGTAACGCTGCATCCTTCCCTTCCTTCCAATTCTTTGCTGCGCCTCTGCCACTGCCGATAAGTAACTTGTTATCTTCTGGAATATTTTTGTGCGTTGCTAAATCAGCTATGTCGCTGTTTATTGCACAGACATCCATTATCATGCCTTTCTTGTCGATCGCTGCTCTTTTGAAATCATCTGCGATCTTTCCTCCACAATGACCCAAACCTATGGTAAGGAATCTCATCTTATTTACTCCTTATCAATGGACTGCTTAATTATCTCATTATATTTTTCTTCTTCAATCACATCTTGTTCGTGGAGGATATTAGCAATCTTAGTGATGTTCATAAATGAGTGAAGATTGACTCCGACTTTTTTCAGGTTCTCTTTTCCTCCCTCTTGCCTGTCAATTAGTACTAACGCGTCTTTTACTATCCCACCTTCGGCTCTTAGTGCTTCTATGGCTTCAATAAGGCTTTTTCCAGTTGTTATAAGGTCATCGAGGATGATGATAGGGTCTCCTGGCTTTAATACGCCCTCGATCTTTCTTTCTTGTCCATGAGTTCTCTTTTCTTTTCTAGTGTATAAGATAGGCTTTGAAACACGGTATGCAAGAACTGATGCGAAAAGAAGCCCTGAGGTAGGAACGCAAGAGATTCTATCAAATTTATCTAAACCAACAGTGCTCTTTAATAAAGCTTCATAGATTTCCATCACTTTCTTAAAAGACTCTGGATAGCTCGGAAGAGCCCGAAGATCAATATAGTAAGGGCTTAGTTTTCCACTTGTTAATTTGAATACTCCAAACCTTAGAGCATTAGTTTTCAATAGTATTCTGCAGAAGTCAGCCTCATCTTTACCATTGTTTCCTTTCATATTGGGTCAATCCAGTTAAGCATCAAGTCCTTTATACATATACATAAAGAAAAGCAGATCTCTTGAATAATATTGGTGGAGTCCGAAAGTGGAGATTTGGATACCTTATGGGAGTAGCGAGGTCGGTGTTGGAGTAAAACCTGAGAATCTATCTGCGATAGTGAAACCAAAGGCTCAGCAACCTGTTCAAGACATAAAAATGGAGATAGATAGCGTATTAGATAATGCTATAGGCAATTTAAAATTAGAAAAAAAAACTGGCAAAGAATCAAATCTGGCAGTTATTATTGATTCATCTTTGGGAAATCCATTTTTTGATAACATAAAGTCACTTGTACTTGAACTCTGTAGAAGGTTAGAAATTCATAACTTAATAATCTCATGGAAAAATAAGGAAGGGTGTAAAAATCTCTACCAGATACTTCAAACTTCAGGCATTTCGGACATCACGATTTTAGCTAACGATAGCTCAAACTCGACATTGCTTTCAGGTAAAAATTCAGAGGAAAACAAAATTCAGAAAGATTTACCGTTTATCGATGCTAGCTTACGAGTATTTATTGGTAGAGGCGGCGTAGATCCCACTTGGAGGTATAAAGGTAGTACTTCTATGTCTCTTGGATTATCAGACAGAGAAACGAGAGACGAACTTTTCCGAACAGCGTTAACATCATATCTTAATGGAACAACTTTTGATATTACGCGATTGAAAGAATCAATCAATAAGCTTGCTTCATCAATTGGTCCATGTTTAGCATTTGATTTTCTTATTAACGAAGAGGGAGCGATAGCAAAAATATTAGCTTACCTTTTTGACGATTCCTTAATCAAATCAGCAAATGCAATTGACGAAATCTATAAGGTTACAACAGAGGCAGCTTCGGACATTTTGGTTGTTAGTGCAGGCGGATCTCCATATGACAATACACTTGTAAATTCTTTAGATGCCATCATGTTGAATAAAGATCTTGTAAAGAAAGGTGGCACAGTAATACTAGTTGCAGAGTGTATAGACGGTTATGGTAACGAAGAGTTCCTAGATATTACCACAAAACATGGTGAACTTAAAAGTATCAAACCTTTGTTAAAGAAAGAACCGAGAATAGGGAAATTCAAAGCATATGTACTTAAAAAATTATTAGATGATTTCCGTTTATGCCTTGTATCGGTAATGCCAGATTATTATGCAAAAAGTATTTTTAAATTTAGAACATTTCGGACAGTGGATGACGCTTTACAATCAGCTTTAAGAGTTATTGGAAAACAAGCGACCATTACAGTTGTGCCATATGGTGCTTTCACACAGGGCACTATCAAGGAAATGCATTAGGGCGCGCTCATATTCTAAAGTAATATATTCGGTTCTGCGAAGTAATATTCATGCGAAAACGATTTTGTATGACACTTGATGATTCTTTAATGACTAAGATTGATCGCTTGGTCGATGGTTCGAAATTCAAGAACAGATCTCAGACAACTGAATTTCTAATAAAGAAAGGTCTTGAAGAATTACGACCTGAAAGGACTGCAGTTATTCTATGTGGAGGTCTTGGTACAAGACTGAGGCCACTAACATATGTGACTCCTAAACCTATGCTTCCAATAGGTGGACAACCACTGCTAGAATACCAGATTAATTATCTGAAAAAATTTTCATTCGATCAAATCATTCTAGCGACTGGCTATTTACAAGAGCAGATAGTCCGATATTTCTCCAAACGCGCATTAACTGATGTCGAGATCAAATACAGTTTTGAAAAAGAACCTTTGGATACAGGAGGAGCTATCAAGAATACAGAACGCCTACTTAGAGGCAATTTTCTTACCCTAAATAGTGACGTAGTATTCGACTCATTGGATTTGAATCGTCTTTTTGAATTTCATAAATCGAAACAATGTATGGCAACTGTAGTTCTTGTCAAAGTAAAAGAGCCTTCCAGATTTGGTCTTACAGAACTAGGTCAGAATGACATAATAACTGACTTTATAGAAAAACCTAAAAAGATCGTATCAGAGACGACCTGGGTTAACGCAGGCGTATATGTTCTTTCCACAAAAATACTGAAACGCATTCGAGCAGGGCGAAAGGTATCACTTGAAAAAGACATCTTTCCCAAGCTGGCGAGAGAAAAATCGGTTTATGGCTTCACACATGATGGTTATTGGTCGGATGTTGGGACACAATCAGACTACATTAAGGTGTGCAGAGACGTTCTCACAGGTAATTTAAGAGTCTCTTAAACAATCACATAATAAATATACAGATGTTTTCCAGAAATTTGGAATCTGCAAAGTCTAATGTCAAAATCAAAGACCAACGACATATTGCATAGAATTCATCATGATCACATAACAGAAAGGACTCAAGGTCAAGATACATTATCCTAGATGATTTCGACAAAAATGTTCAAAATGTTCAAGGCCAAAATCAATGATTGAATAGTCATTATTCTTAAAGTGAAGCTTATGTCTAGAGATCAAACATGTGGAGAATGCGGACGAACATTTTACCCTCATGATTCGGTTCAGAAAATCTGTAACGACTGCCACAGAATGGATGAATATATAATGGCCCGTAGCAATAGATGGTGTAAAAATTGCCTCTCTTGACACATTCATAGATCACACAAACCCTCACATCGATAGAGAAATAAAAACTTCCAGTTATCATATGGGCTCTGTTCTGTATTCATCGTTCATCACTCACCAATACCAGCTTTCATCATCGCCCATAAGAAATATCACGTCCAAATATTTACGGAATGCCTTTAAATTCAATTTTATCAGAAAACAGTTAATTTTCAATTTTAAACTGCTTAAGAAGAGCTTATCTATTTCCCCTAAGCGTGTTTTAGATAAAATGGAGATGTGCTTTTGAAGTTACGATATCTTAGTCATGCCTGTTTTGAACTGAATAATGCAAAAACTGTCTTAATAGATCCATATTTCTCTGGCAATAAACTCGCACCAAAGTATGAAGGGTCTCCCGATTTAATTTTAATCACTCATGAACACTTTGACCATTCAGATGCAGCAAATTTCGACTGCTTAGTTCTCGCACCCTCAACCTGTAAGTTCAAACGAATGATAACTGTGAATATAGGAGACACATTCGATTTCAGCGATATTTCTATTAAGGCGGTTAAAGCTAGCCTCCACCATGATAGCAAATATTCGTCCGGTTATTTGATCAATTATGAGGGAAAAAAGGTCTATCATGCAGGCGATACCTATCTGGACGCCATAGATAAGATTGCGAAAGTTGACATATTCATGGTTCCTATTGGCGGGACATACACAATGAATATTGATGAAGCGGTTGAAGCCCTGAAGATCATAGAACCAGACCTCACGATCCCTATGCATTATAATACTTTCCCGGAAATCAAAGCTGATCCAAAAGAGTTTCAAATAAAAGCTGAGAATTCTGGATTTAAAGTAAAAATCATGGATTTTGGTGAGGAAATAGATATTTAATTTAGTGATCTTTTGATAATTTATTTGATTTTACATTAATAGATCTAAATTGGCAAATAAAGGTGTAATGCGAGGTTAAGCTGTCATTGGCCAAGCTCGGAGTAATCGCAGATGATTTAACTGGAGCAAACGATACTGGCGTACAATTCTCAAAACAGGGACTCAAAACAATCGTTCTTGTTAAGGCAGACTCCCTCGTAGAATTATCAAAACAAGCTGATGTAATAGTATTAGATACCGAAAGTCGGGCTCTTGCTAAACAAGATGCTTATGAAAGAGTAAAAGAAGCTACAAATCGTTTAGTTGAAGCTAAAATATCGATAATCTATAAAAAAATTGATTCAACTTTAAAGGGCAATATCGGTGCTGAAATAGATGCGGTCATGGATGCCACAGGCATTAATCCTGCAATAGTAGTACCGGCTTTCCCAGCTAATAAGAGAGTTACTGTTGGAGGATATCAACTTGTTAACCAAATACCTCTAGGAAAAACTGAAGCATCTAGAGATCCTGTTACTCCCGTTACTGAATCCCACGTTCCGACAATAATAGCAGCTCAATCCAAAAGACAGGTCGAACACATTGACTTGAGAACAATTATGGATGCTGATATGCTGAAAGCTGCTTTGATAGACAAAGTTGGAAGAGGTAGCGAGATCATCGTATTGGATGCGATAGTTCAAAGTGACTTAAAAAGAATAGCAAAGACCTTGGCCCAGCTTGGTTTACATAAGCTTTCTTGCGGTCCAGCAGGACTTGCAGAAGAACTGCCAGAGGCACTAGGACTAATATCCGGATCTCCAGTAATCGTAATATCCGGAAGCCTTAGCGAAGTCAATATGAGACAAATTTCAAATGCCTCGAAATCTGGTTCCGTTGTCCTTAACTTAGATAGTGGCAAGATAATCGATAGTGGAGCGGCACAAGAGATCAAGAGGTTATGTGAAGAGACCAAGACAATCATAAATACGGGCAAAGATGTCATCATTTCATCAGCTTTAACCAAAAACATGATTATCAGTGACCTAGAAAGAGGTAAAACTCTTGGCTTGTCCAGTGCTGAGGTTGGGAAGATTATCTCTTCTGTCCTTGGTAAAATCGCTAGCGAAGTTTCTACAATACCTAACATATCAGGGTTAATACTCACTGGAGGAACAATCGCTATTCGAACGCTTGAAGCTATGAACTCATTTGGCACTGAAGTCGATGATGAAGTATCACCAGGAATACCATCAGCCATAGTAAGAGGCGGTCCAAGATCTGGTTTAAGAATAGTTACAAAGGCAGGAGCCTTTGGAGACGAAGAAGCCATAACTAGATCGATAAAATATTTGAAAAAGAAAAGTTTGAGGAAGTAGTTTGTCTGAAAAAAGTATTAAACCAATATTAGGAATAACAATGGGAGATGCAGCTGGAGTAGGCCCCGAAATTATTGACAAGGCATTAGCCAAAAAGGAGTTCTATAACATTGCGCGTCCGATTGTCATCGGCGATGCGTCTGTCATTGAAGACGCTTTAAAAGTCGCCAAAGTGAAAGTGTATATCAATTCTGTCAAAGACGTATCCGAAGCGAAATATGAACACGGCGCAATAGAAGTCATAGACCTAAAAAATATTCGACTCTCCGAACTCAAGATGGGTCAAGTCCAAGCTATGGCAGGAGAAGCCTCAGTGAAATATGTCGAAAAAGCCGTCGAAATGGCTCTTGAAAATAAGATAGACGCGATCGTTACGGCACCACTCAATAAAGAAGCTATGAATTTAGCCGGCTACGATTATGCTGGACACACAGAAATACTGGCACACCTAACCAAAACAAAAGATTATGCAATGATGCTTGTCGCCGGACAGCTAAGAGTAATACATGTCACAACCCATGTATCAATGCGTGATGCATGTGAATTAATCAAAAAAGACAGAGTACTCACCACTATTCGGCTAACAGATGAGGTTACAAAAAAAATGGGAGTAAAAGCCCCAAAGATCGCAATCTCTGGATTCAACCCTCATGCCGGCGAGAACGGCTTATTCGGAAATGAAGAAATCGAAGAGATCACACCTGCTATAGAATCAGCCAAAAAAAACAATATGAACGTAATTGGACCTATGCCCCCAGACACAGTTTTTCTACGTGCCAGCAGAGGAGAATATGATGCAGTTGTAGCAATGTATCATGACCAAGGCCACATTCCAGTCAAGATGTTAGGATTTGAATCTGGGATAAACGTGACAATAGGCTTACCTATAATACGTACTTCGGTTGATCATGGGACTGCCTACAGAAGGGCGGGTCTTCGATTAGGAACAGGAGATCCCACGAGTTTGGAGGAAGCAATGAAACTGGCTGTCCAAATGGCGAAGTTTGACATAGAAAAAAGGTAAACCAACAAATAGAGTAAATGATTTACCGACTTTTTTAATAAAATTAGGTTAATTGATTTTTCTTAGCCTTGTTTAGAGTTGAATAAATATAAACCTATAGAGACTAGTCCCACACATTTATAATATCTCGAGAATGTACAGAACTCTCATAGTAGATTAATTCAGGAGATGTTTGGTTTGAAAGCGGTTATGAAAGTAGACGAAAATCCAGGTATAAAAGTAATGGATACAGACAAACCTAAACCTGGACCACGTGACGTTCTAGTAAGAATCAAATCTACCGCATATTGCGGTTCAGATTTACACTTATACAAATGGGACGGCCAAGCTAAGAAATGGAATTCCCCATTACCTAGAATTCTTGGCCACGAATTTAGCGGAGACGTAGTAGAAGTTGGAGAGAACGTATCATCTATCAAGACTGGAGACATAGTTGCTGGAGAGACACATATTCCTTGTGAGCAATGCATAATGTGTAGAACAGGCAGAGCTCATATCTGCGAAAATATGAAGATTTTTGGAGTCCATGTGCCAGAAGGATCATTTGCAGAATTTGCAGTAATTCCTGAAACTATTGCGTTTAAGCTTCCGCCGGATACACCTTACGATATTGGTGCATTATATGAGCCCTGTGGTGTAGCAATGCATGCCGTACAAAGAGCAGAACCCGAACCCGGCGATGTTGCGGTTGTTCTTGGCTGTGGACCAATCGGAATATATGTTCAACAAATAATGAAAGCACTTGGATCAGACGTCATAGCCACTGACATTAAAAAATTTAGAATTAATCATGCGAAACGAGTTGGAGCAGCTAGAGAAGTAATAGATGCGTCAGAAGGCAATACAGTCGAAAAAGTAAAAAATATAATAGGACAACGAGGTGCAGACATAGTTTTTGAAGCTGCAGGTGCCGGCGAGACAATAAAACAATCATTAGACATTGTAGCCAAGGGTGGAAAAGTAGTGCTTTTCGGAGCTTCTCCAGATAATCCAACACTCGACACTACAACATATATCGTCTACAAAGAAATAGATGTTAGAGGACTGACTGGCAGATACATGTACAGCACATGGGATAGGGTTGAAAGACTCGTAAGTAGAGGACTAGTTGATCTGGAGGCTGTAGTCACACACAAATTTCCACTAGACAAAGCTGAAGAAGGATTTCAACTTTTGCTGAAAGGAGAAGCCTCTAAAATTATATTGAATCCGTAGAACGCCGTTCAATCTGAATGATCTATTTAAGCCGAGATGTTAACAAAAAAATCCATTGATCTTAAATTAGAATCATATCATATCCTTTTTTATATACAACATTTTTTCTACTTACAAACAAAAAATAAATGATCAAAATATTGCTCCCGACCAGATTAAGAATAAAATAATTGGAGACACTTACCTTGAGTAGCCCTATAGAGAAATCTCTTAGAGAGAGACTAGTGAAAAGCCACTTAGATCTAATAGTCCTTTGGCTACTCAAGACTAAACCCAGATGGGGATATGAAATAAATATTGAGATAAGAGAACGATTCAAAGTCTATCTAAGTGCTGGAACGCTCTATCCACTTCTACATAGTCTTGAAGATAAAAGATATCTGGAAGGCGTTTGGGAATCAGAGAAAGGTCGGGGACGTCGCATATATCGAATAACTCCCGAGGGAGAGCTTTTTTTGAGTGCTGGAGAAAAAGCTTCCCAAGAACTCTTAAGAAAGCTATCTAGCAACTCTGAACAAACTTGATCATATAAGAATTCGTATCATACCCAATATCAATTGGAGAAATGAAATTGTCAAAAACAGGTTCCACAACGAAAATATTGAAATCCATTAGAAACAATGAAGTTGCCAAACTCATCTTACTTGCAGTCGTAGTCATCTCCATATCCTATGGCGGATGGGCAGGTATGAGATTGATGCTAGCAACAGAACATCCAGTTCTAGTTGTCATCTCAGGCAGCATGGTCCCTACTCTCAATGTCGGCGACCTCATAGTAATCAAAGGAGAACCGGCTGAAGAGATCGAAGTAGGCACAATAATAGTCTTTCACAGTCCAAGAAATTATGATACTTTAATTGTCCATAGGGTGGTCGATAAACAAAATTCAGATGGTCGAATATACTTTAAGACAAAAGGTGACTTTAACAGATATGTTGATGATTGGACGGTATCAGCAGAAAAAGTTGTAGGTTCATTCTCAGCTAGAATTCCATACATCGGAATCATCATCATGAAATTAAGAGAGCCCGCAGGGACAGCATTCATAGTAAGCTTGATCATAATTCTGATAGCATATGAAGCATACAGTTCACACAAAAAGACGAAAACTAAGATTTCAGGTGACGAGTCTAAAATCGGAGCTCCTAGAAAGAGATAACATTCCAAAATAACTATTTATCCTCATTCAGAAGCAGTATGATAAGCACTCAGTTGGGACATCCATAGTCAAAATTTAGAGAACAACACGGAAAAGATTAAAAAAAACTTCGTTAGTAACTTTATATAGGCAAATCTAATCCTTAGCTTGCTCTAAGAGGTTATTTGATTGGCTGATGAGAAGAAGATATTCACAAACATTGAGAATGTTGTCGCATCAGCCACACTGAAGCAGAATATCGATCTTAATGCAATTGCACGAATATTTCCAGGTGTTGAATATAGACCAGAACAATTTCCAGGTCTTGTCTATCGACTGAAAAAGCCTAAAACTGCCACCCTAGTTTTCAGCTCTGGGAAGATGGTTTGTACAGGAGCTAAATCTGAGCATCAATCAAAGAAAGCCGTCATGAAAGTTATCGATGAACTGAAGCGTAACGGCATAGTAATTGTTGGTAAGCCTGAGATTAAAATTCAAAACATAGTCGCATCCGCAGGTCTTGGCGGGTATATTGATTTAGAAAAATCAACATATTCTCTAAAGAGGACGATGTATGAACCTGAACAGTTTCCGGGTCTAATATATAGAATGGATGAACCGAAAGTAGTGATTCTCCTTTTCGCTAGTGGAAAACTAGTATGTACCGGCGCTAAATATGAACATCAAGTTCATACTGCTATTACCAAGCTTCAAAAAATTCTGGAAGAAAAAGAGTTAATCTATTACGATAAGAAGACTTGAAACTGCATGATTTTCCTATTACCGGAAAAAAAATAAAGTTAATCCAAATCACTAGTTAAAAAAAGCATTGCCATGATATGTAACCGATTAATGCAGACATTTAATCTTCAGATTAATTCTAGGCAAATGTTATCGAGGATATAATTAAGGAAAACATTATTACTGGGCAACATCTGCGAATGAGAAGAAAGTCACTGATGGAAAAGTGATCTGATTTGAAGCGACTGCTCAGGAATACTAAAAGTATCTGCCCTGAATGCATGAAAATCCTTGATGCTAAAATATTCGTTGATGATGATAACAAAGTAAAGATTTCAAAAACTTGCGATATTCATGGAGATTACATTGATACATATACATTCTCGGACCCAGAACTATATGACTGGGCAGAGAAGTATAAACAACCAGGTGCTCCGATCGATAATCCACGGACAGATGTAAAGGACGGATGTCCTTACGATTGTGGAATATGTCCAAATCATAAGTCACACACTGTTTTATCAATAATTGATATCACAAACAGATGCAATCTGACTTGTCCAATATGTTTCGCCAATGCTGCAAAAGCAGGTTACATATATGAACCTACTAAAGAACAAATCGAGAAGATAATCAAAAATTTAAGATCGAATAGTCCTACGCCTCCTCCCGCAATTCAGTTTAGTGGCGGAGAACCTACAATTCGGCAGGATCTTCCTGATCTTATTAAATTGGCAAAAGAAAATGGTTACAGACACATTGAAGTCAACACTAACGGCATAGTTGTTGCCAAAGATCTCAATTTTTTTAAGAAACTCATCGATGCTGGAATGTCAACTCTTTATCTTCAGTTCGATGGACTTGATGATTCTATCTACGAGAAGACACGTGGCCTTCCACTTTTAGAAACCAAGATGAAGGTTATTGATAATGCTCGAAAACTTGGATTCGAGAGCATATTATTGGTTGTGACCCTTGTAAAAGGAATAAATGATCAACAACTAGGTAAGATAGTAAACTTTGCCCTGAAAAATTCAGATGTCATTAGATGTGTAAATGTTCAACCAGTCTCAATTACTGGTAGAATTGACTCACAAGCTAGGGAGACTATGAGGATCAATATTACAGATTTCATGGAGCTCATTCAAGAACAGACTGAAGGTCAAATTAAAAAAGATGATTTCTTTCCTGTACCTTCTGTTATTCCTTTCGCGCGGACAGTTGGTAAGATGAAGTCTAAAGAGTATGCGCTATTTAGCACATCGCCATGGTGTGGTGTTGGAACATTCATGGTTAAGTCAGACAATAAATGGTTACCAATAACACGTTTTGCGAAAGTCGATCAGTTCTTTAAAACCATGGACAACATATATCATGATCTTCAGGAAGGACACAAGACTCGAGCTAAGATACGTAGCTTGACAGCACTTAGACACGTGAAGGGTTCATTTATCAAGGATGTCCTTTGGCCAGTCATGAAAACTGGAAGTTACAAGGCACTTGGCAAGTTCATGAGAAACGTTGTGATGATCAGTTGTATGCATTTCATGGATCCATACAATTTTGATCTGCAAAGATTAGAAAAATGCGTGATCCACTACGGACTTCCTGACGGAACAATAAGACCCTTCTGTTCATTCAACACATTACATAGACAAAAAGTTGAGAAACAATTCTCTATCCCTTATAAAACATAGAAGAAGACATCTTGAATAATATATAAAAAATGATTGACTAAATTTCTTTTCTCCATGAAAAAAGTTGGAAAGACATCTATTTGATCAGAGTCGAAACAGACCCTACAGCCGGTTTACAAGCAAGTTTGAGAGGAGACATTCTAATAGTAATAGATGTTTTAAGGTTCAGCTCCTCTATCGTTACCGGTCTAGCTACTGGCGCCAAGCAATTCATTCCTGTAACTACTTTAAAAAAAGCTCGAAACATACATAAAAAAAATAGAAGCTATTTGCTTGCAGGAGAAAGAAAAGGCTTAAAACCGAAAGGTTTCCATTTTGGAAATTCACCGATCGAATATAAAAAATCAAATCTCAAAGGAAAATCAATAGTTATCTCAACAACAAACGGTACCAAAACCATAGAGTATTGCAAGAAGTCAAAATTGCTACTCATAGCCTCATTTCTTAATGCACATGCGTTATCAACTTACATTGCAGATTATTTACCAAGAGAAAATAATGTATCAATTATTTTAGCAAGTAAGAGTCATACAATTTTTCTTGAAGATTTCATTTGTGCTGGACTGTTAGTCTCAAACATCATCCATTTGACATCGAAACAAGACCTCAATGATGATGCTATTCTAGCCAAACTTGCGTGGAGCAGTGCAAAAGATGATCTGGAAAAAACTATTCGCCAAGGTCATCACGCATCTTATCTTGAGAGTATTGGATTTATAGAAGATGTGAAATTTTGCATCAATAGAGATATTTATGATCTAATTCCCTTCGTTCAAGACAATAAAATATCTAAGATAAATCGTGGTTAGAGAAAGCATTTGTTCGATTTAATCAAATTATCTTGATTTTTTATTGGCAACTCGGCCTAATGCCTTTAAATCATTTCATAATCTTGTTTAACTCTGAGTCGTCATCGTTGCCGTCTTGATCTCTTACGTTTTTGAAGATAAGTCTTGCTGGCAACCGTCTCATATTCGAATCCAGACTCTCTTGTATCAGATAACTTCTCAGATATTACACCGAGAGAAACTTTTTGTTGATCTATTGAAATTGTTAGATTCGGGGAGAGGTAAGTATTCTTAATAGACCCAAAACATTCTGGATATTTAGAATTATAAAATGATTCCCATCTCAGGTAATCTTCAAGACTAAGATGAGCCTCAAACAGCAGCAGATTGTAGCGCCCTTCACTGATCCGATAAGCGAGACTCACATGCGGATCTGAAGATATATCTTTCAGGAATTCCTCAGAGAGTCTCCTTATTTCAACAAGTGAGAACACTAAGATGAAGTTGGGAGGTACAAAGAATGATGGAAATCTACAAAGAGGTTTCCATATTATCTCAGCATCGCACATTTTCTGAATTCTATCATTTACGGTCCTTCGATGGACACCGAGATCCTTGGCCAGGATATTTTCATTTACAGATATCCCCTCACCATTTGTCAGACGACTAAGTATGCTCAAGGATAAATCGTCAAGCGGAAAACCGTTTAGCTTTGTGACTTTTTTCTCTTGATAGTTCTGTTTTATAAGTTCAGTTGGTGCATTCGGTTCATATTTCTCCATCAGCATGTTAGATAAGTAGATGGCTGTCGAGGGAATTCTTTGAGACCTGCCGGGTATCTTTCCATCCTTTACAATAGTCTCCCTCCATGTGTGATATGTTTGTAGATTTTCATGAAGTTCGAAAAGCATCATGTTGTATTCTCCCTCCCTGATTCGAAATGCTGCGAATATGTTTGCATCTTTTTTGAGCCAGGTTCTTACTTTTTCATTATCTGGCAGATCGGCATAAACGGCAATCAATAGCGGCCGTTCTTTGAAAAGTGCAAGAAAAGGATAAACAGGTCTATCAATAACCTTGTATTTGATTAGTTCCCGGACTCTTTCTCTAATAGTATTTCTATGTCTACGAAGTTTTCTGGATAAATAGCTCAGATTTATGCTCAGACCTTCTCCTGAACAGAGCTTACTTAACAATTGTAAATTCAATTCGTCTTGTAGCATAGTTGCTAAATCATATCGCATTTCCTAACTCATCTTGAACAATATATTGATTTATTATTATCTTTTTCGCTATAATAACAATATTTTCAGCATAATTATGATATACATTCACCATCCAAATGATTATTCATTTAGATAGATATCAACAGCGCAGCGTTTTCTGTGAATATTTCGTATATGGTAAAAACCATATTATTGATCTTGAGGTTTACAAGATTATTAAAACTTTGAAAGACTATACGGTCGACTCCATGCATATTAGGAAATAGTCATAAGTCTTAATGTTTCCAGTTTATCTAATTTTCCAGAGGCCGCAGCTATAGCCAGTTTAATGTTTCTAACTTCAACAAGATTCAACATTATTCCAGCGGCTGCTGTAGATGGAAGAAAAGGATACCCTGCCAAGATAGAATGCGCTTCCTTAGCTATAACACAATAGGGAAATCTCTCCACGATATCATTAATATTTTTATAAAATTGTTTTTCCAAACAAAATCCATAACGAGTTTTCTTTAATTTAGAAATCACTTGTTCGACATTTTTTTCTGTTAGAAGTATGTTGAAACGATTTTCCTTCGTGTTTGATTTAAAAGTGAACCATTTTTCAGCGATTTCAGGTGCAATTCCAGATTGTGAGCTCAAAATTATTGACTCAATTGCTGTTGCTTCATTCATATAATTTACTAATTTACTCAGAGATCTCCACTTAGACGAACTAGATTTTAGTATTTTTCTTGATACCATCTCACAAAAAAATAAAATTATTTTGAGTAATGGGGCCATGCAATTATGTTTTTTAACGAGCGATATTGAATTTTCAACCATCTGTGTAAGTTCAGGAAAGTTGTGTTTTTCTTTTGACGATACTTCAATATCATAATAACCTGGAGGAAAAGAACCAAAAGATATGACACCCATCATCGCAACTATATTATCTGTTCTGATTCTTGACTTTAAAAAATTGACTAGACTTCTTGATTCTAGAAGTTTTTTGTATTCCGCTAGTATTTCAATATCAGATTTCGGTATGGAATTAATTAAATTCTCTGTGTTATTAAATGCTGAAGTAGTAACAGCCTTGATTATATCCTCAAAAGTATTTGCTTTGAACCTTGCTAAGGTGTCTCCGTAGACCGTTTTACTTAATACATGAAATAGATCTCTCGGTTCTTCGCATCCTAAAATTGCTTCATAGTCATACTGTTTTAACCGATTTCCCATTCGGGCTTTTATTAATCCATAAACATATTCATAATTACGAGTGAGTCTCATGGAGATTCATTTTCCAGCATTTTTCCTTTTCTTTGCTCCAATCAACCCACTGAGTTTTAGCATGTCAATCCAGACAAGGAAAGTCGCAAGCAAGGTCCCGATCAACGCACCCATCAGTTCTTGGTCATAATACTTGCCAATAATGTACCCAGCAAAAGCCATGATAGGTATAGTAG
>JBAUBP010000025.1:0-6851 GCA_049676905.1 Bathyarchaeia archaeon | reverse complement strand
ATCATCTTCTTTCAGATTCTTTTCGTCGAAAAGATTTTGTTATTATTGTTGGAAATTGTCGATGTGAATATTCTGGTAGAGCGTCTTCAAGCTTAGATTGGGGAGATAGAGTTACTATGATTAAAGGTGATGGATCTGTACAAGTACATAGGCCAAGTGGTTATGAACCAGTAAATTGGCAACCTCCTGGCTGTATGTTCTCGATTTTCTTCGAAGGCTCTTCACTGAAAATCAGATCTAATCGTCCTAAACCAAAAGAGATACTAGACATTTTCTTCCGCGACATAGTGTTCATTGCCTCAGGAAGACCTGTTGATGATGCTGAATTCAATCTGTATGTTAGCGAAGAACAGATGCGTGATGCTCTAGTCTCTAACCCCAGTATTTTGGAAGAGGGCCTAAGATTAATCGATTTTGAAAGAAAAGTCGAACCAGGTTTTATAGACTTCTATGGAAAAGATGCACTTGGAAGAATAGTGATTGTAGAATTAAAACGCGCATCCGCCGGTAAGGAAGCAGTTTTACAATTGAAACGTTATGTTGATGAAGTCAAGAAAACTAATGGTGTTTCAGTTAGAGGAATACTGGCGGCACCACGATTGAAATCTGGAGCTCAAAGCATGCTCATATCACTTGGAATGGAATTTAAAAAATTAACTCCGCAAAAATGCGCTGATGTTCTTCATAAGAACAAGACGACCAAGATTAGTGAGTTCTTCGAGAAAGACTGAGATTTTTAGTTATTTTAGATCACTTGTCGTTGTGATATGAGGGCATTTGCCTAATTTCTCAAGAGGGATAAAACATTTTTCAGGTTTGCAAGGTATTATGTGCTGAGTAGTTTTCGGAGGAAATATGCTTCCAGATAGCGCAGCATCGATCACATCTTGTTTTTCAATGCTTTCGAAGATTATGCATCCTGCAAATTTATCATGTCTAGCAAGTTCTTTTGCCTTCTCTTCATTCCGGACATATTTGATTCTAAATCTTCCAAGAATGGAATTCATTATGGTTTTTCTATTGGTTTTCAGATTATGTTCTTTATCATGCAATATGAGTCTTGGGCATCTGACTAGGATGTGTTTGGTTTCTGAGGAGACGATATGATCATGAAGAGTAGTCTGAAGGTCTTTTTTTGAACCTTTTATGGCTGGATACCAGGTTTTAAGAATTAAATCAGTGTCATTGTAATTGATCTTATAGGCGACAACCTTTGAATATCCAAGATCCTTGAGTGCCCTTATTCTGTGATGACCATCGAGAACAATGAGATGTTCTCCATCAATTATAATTGGTTCTCTCTGGATCCCACCTTTTATCAGTTGTTTCTTGATTTCTTGCAATCTTATCGGATCGATCTGTTCATGGGGGCGAAGAAGATCTATGTCAATTAGATTATGTTGGTTATCTGCTTGCAAAGTTCACACCTGGGAAGTGGACTTTGATGATAATCGATTAAGTTTCTAGGGCAATCATGGTTGTGAATACCGCATTATAAGCTTTCGTGTACAGATATGCACATGTAATATTCTTTATGGTATTACAATATTACGATTTAATGACGCCTAATAAATGAAATTCCGCCATTTTGATTTCTTTTGCACAGAATTAACGAGAAATGTTGAAAAAAAGGATCGTTTTTTGTTTTTGTTTTTGTAGTAATCAATTAAATAAAAATGTCTAATAAGTATTAAATATGGTAAAATGATTTCACGCTATTGAGGGAATAAACCCTGATGCCAAAACATAAAACTACGATGCAAATTGACGACAAACTTTGGAAAAAATTTCTAGGCCAAGTGATAAAAAAACATGGT
The DNA here is from genome assembly GCA_049676905.1 of Bathyarchaeia archaeon. GTDB lineage: Archaea > Thermoproteota > Bathyarchaeia > 40CM-2-53-6 > RBG-13-38-9 > RBG-13-38-9. Next base: position 5,034 of record JBAUBP010000025.1, on the reverse strand, counting down.
ACAACTAAAAAACAAAGTGCCGAACTCGAAATTGCCATATCAGAATATTTGGAACACCATAAGGAGGAAAACTAGATGAGACAACGAAAAATATTATCAACTTTCATGATCTCGACTCTAGTCTTACTCACGACACTCGGCGTCGTACTACAAAATAATACAATGGTTCCTGAAGTCGCAGCCATCGCAAGCTTTAATGTCGTTGTAAGTCCAGTATCACAAACTGTTGACTATGCAGTCAACCAGTTTGCTTGGTACAACGTACTAGTCCAATCTGTCGACGGATTCATAGGAGAAGTTACTCTAAATGCGTCGATAACGACTGGGCCTGACGACGAGGTTTCGCTAAGCTTCCCGGGTGGAAGCACTGTGACGGTCCCGCTAGACGGACAATCATTCACCTATCTGCGAGCCACAATCGGATCACCAGCAGATGTTCCTATTGGCGTATACAATATTAGGGTTAGAGGATTTGCCAGCACGCAATCAAGTAACCCTGGTTGGGTCAATGACGCCAATATTGAACTAAGAGTAATCCAGCACGATCCTGTTGAAGGAGATTTCAGACTCTCAAGTACGCCAGGTACAGTAATCGATTTGGTTCCTGGAGGTATGGGCAACATACAGATAAATGTCCAGGCTTTCATAACAGGAGCTACTCCTATCACTGTATCGCTTTTAACGGCTGCCAGTAGTCCAAGTGAAATAACGGCTGAGTTTGATCCATTCGTTGTTACCGTTGATCCATACACAATCGAGGACTCTCTACTACTAGTGAAGACGACGGAATTGACTAAAGCTGGAAATTACACTCTTGTGGTCACTGGAACATCAAATATGATGTCCTATGGGCTTGATCAGAGGGTACACACATGGGCCATAACAGTAAGAGTTAGCGGATTCTACGTTACACCTGACCCTGCAGTTAAATCAGTTATCGCAGGAAATTCAACAGATCTCCAAATCGGAGTTCAATCAATAGGAACTTTCAGCTCATCCGTGACACTTACAGCGTCTAATGTTCCTCTAGGTATGACCGCGGTATTCAATGCAGCCAGTTTGATACCTGCACAAGGATCTCTCGCAACATCAATATTAACAATTGACACCGATCCGACATTAGCACATGGAACATATATTCTGAACCTTAGAGGAACAAGCGGCTTCTTGATCAGCGACCATGCATTGGCAATAACCGTAGGCAACTTTAACCTAACAGTAACGCCAATTACAAAAACGGTTGAGCAAGGCGGAAACACAACATTTGTAGTCGAAGCTGTTACCATGAGCGACTTCACAGCAGTTATGAGTCTAGTGCTGATAGGAGCGCCAGCAGGAATAACGTGGGAATTTGATCCACCGATAATATGTATCGCTCCTACTGGAGGCTGTCCACCAAATAGTCCAGGTATGTCCAACCTCAACATAAACGTAAGCAGTAATGCGCCCGTGGGAACCTATCCAATGTGGGTAGAGGGAACAGTAGACGGTTCGAAACGCCATTTCGATATAATCTTGATAATTATCGCTCCACAAGACTTTCTGATGCAGATTACTCCAACCTCAGCTGATGTCCGAAACGGTTCATCGACCTCATTCACGATAACTATCTACTCGTTGAATGACTTCGCAGGAGACATTGATCTTTCAGCGTCGGTACCTGTTGCATCTGGAATAACTGGATCGCTAAGTCCATCCACAGTGCCAATACCTGCCGGAGGATCAGCTACATCAAAACTAATGATCACGACCGCTCCAACTGCACCAGCTGGACAAGGATCAATTTCAGTAACTGGAACCAGTGATTCATTATCCAAGGAAGTCACGGTGACTCTAACTGTTTCACCAACAGCTGGACTACCCTGTATCATAGCTACCGCAGCTTATGGATCAGAGATAGCTCCTGAGGTATACTTCCTCAGATTCTTCAGAGACACCTCTATCCAAACGTCATTCGCCGGAAGCCAATTCATGAACGTCTTCAACGCATGGTACTACTCTTTCAGCCCAACCGTAGCAGAGCATGTAAAAAACAACATGGTCTTCAGACACGTGGTTCAGGCTGCGATTTATCCACTGCTCGCCAGCTTGTATGTGGCTCAATGGAGCTACTCAGGTTTGAGCTTCGCTCCTGAGCTTGCAGTAGTCGTAGCAGGTCTGGTAGCTAGCAGCTTGATCGGTGTAGTCTACTTCGCTCCAATAACTCTCCTGGTCGTAAGAGTGGCTAGAAGAAAACAACTCCGCATCGTTGACATTAACAAACCCTTGATGGTAGCATGGATCTCAAGCCTCGCTCTGATAGTAATTGCTGAGATCGCGGTGCTACCGGCGTTGATGATGGCTGGAACAGCTGCATTCGTCTTGTCGACAATAGTCGTAGCAACAAAAATGACCGTAACACAGGCGCAGAGATATCTGCCCAAATAATCTCTCCTCTCTTTTCTTTTTTTTTATTTTTCTAGTTTAGCGGAGCTTATTTTTCATAAATTCTAGCATTTTGAGTTTCTATTTAGATAGCGTTATATCACATAGGCCATTGATGCTTTTTCATGGTGCATTGACGTGAGTGAGAAATCAAAGCGTCTTTTAGAGGATATGCGAAAAAAACGTGGCTACATCTATCCATCTTATAAGGTTCTGGCTGAGGATGATCCAGACTTTCTCGAATCTTATGACAAATTATATGAGTTAACTATGCTAAGAACCAGAATTTTTCCGGAAAAGATTAAGGAACTCTTTTTTGTGTGTGCAATAGCGGCGCGAAATCCAGGAGATACTTCAGCGATGAAGAATCATTTGAGAAGGGCTTTAGATAAAGGTGCTACTAGAGCAGAGATACTTGAAGCGCTAAAATGCGTATTCTTTCCGGGCGGTGCGCTAAGCCTACTCTATACAATTAATACTTTGATACAAGTGGAAAAAGAGAGGGACGCAGCCTCTCAGAGAGCCTAAGTCTTTTCCTTTATTCAGGATGCTTAGGTGTGAGGGGCATATTTTTTCCTGTAGATTGTTAATCCAGCAAATATTGGTGCTATGATGTAACTTCCTATCGATATGGCTGCTGCCAAGAGGAAAGCTGTTACTGATGCCGCTGTTAGACTGAATGGCGATACTGTAGTGTAGACTAGCTCTGCAGAGTGAACTGCTGCAGAAATAGGTAATAGCAGAACCCTAAAAGTGGTGCGAAGGCCTTCAGAGTCTGCTATCCATTGAGCTACTGGTGGAGACCATGAATAATAAAATGTGTTGAATCCACTTACGAGAATATTTCCGATGGGGGTTGAGCCTATCATATTGTCTCTTACATTTCGCATATACACTACTTCAGGGGCCATCGTGCCTCCGTAAGCAGCGGTTGCTATGATGCATTGGAATTGGGTTTCTGGTCCGCCCCAAACGCCAGGAGGTGGAGCTACTCCCAATATCTGCTGGATCATTGTTAATGTTCCGTCGCCAGCTAGTGTGACAGTTGTTGTTGAAGATCCGGAATTAGCGACAGAAACGCCTCCAGATGTCTGCCATCTAGTGAATGAGTAGTCATCGTCTGGGTTTGCTTGTATAGTGTATATGCCAGGGAGTGTGGTTAGTGACTCTCCATGATTGTAGACTGTTACGCCTACTACAAGTGTTCCTTTGTTGGGTGGGTTCGTATCACAATTTATTGTGAAGATAGTTGTTTCGGTTAAGACTTCCCAGAAGAATTCTATTGTGTGCGGTTCTTGCACATTCACGAACATGTATTTGGCTCCTGGCTGTAAAGAGCTTCCATCCAATTTGAAACCGGTGACTACATATCCGCTATCTGGGCTTGTAACACTTACTTCGAAATTCTCACCTTTGAAAGGCCAGCTAGAACCTTTCGGGGAACCGTATGGGCTAATGATTTCTATGAAAAAGCGGTCACGCCAGACAGCTGTAACGGTTTTGGCACCGTCCATCAATATTTGGTTAGCGCCTGCTGGATTGGCACCATCGATATAATCTCCGGTCCAACCTTGGAAGACGTGTCTCACTCCATCTTCTTCAATGAATTCAGGAGTGACATAGAATTCTGGGGTGTCTCCTGGTTTGTACCAGCCTTCCCCATGTGTTGTACCGTATTCGGAATTAACTGCCAAGTAGTAGTCACTTACTTCCCACAAGAACGTTATCGTTTTGGGACTATCCATAGTGATGATTCCACTTGTGGTACTTCCTGAAGCATCTCCTTCATATCCTGTACAAGTATATCTTGTCCCATTCACCTCTACGGGTGAGGTTACGTTGAAGGAAACATCCGAGCTTATATCATACCAACCTTGACCTTGAGGAGAGTCGTAGGCGCTGTTCACAGTCAAGAAGTATTGAATCCTATAGAAAGCCATGATTGTCAAGGCCCCATCGGGATCAGGAGTAATGTAGGTGCGAGGGTTCGATGCTGTTGGTTCGTCAACCCAATGATCCCAAACATGTCGGCCTCCAGTGCTAAAAGCTAAAGGTGACAATGCCTCTAAAGTATGTTCTGTAGTATTGACCCAACTGAAAGTTTTTGGAGTATCATACTCAACACCATCAACCTTTACCTCTTTTCCATCAACATATACATTTGAGTCGATTGTTATTGTTCTATTGAGCGAAGAGGTTGTCCATTGAAAGTCTATTATATGATCATTATCCATTGGGATTGTGTCGCTATTACTTGCAACTAGTGAGCCTCCATCCGCTGTATATCCATCACAGATTGCACGTGTTCCATTAGGATAGTCGTAAGGGGAGGTCACACTAAAACTAGCAGTATCTCCCTCATCATACCAATCTTCACCCAGAGGTTCATCATACCGGCTATTTACTGTCAGATAGAATTGTTTAATAAAATATGCTGTTACGTTACCACCACCCGATTCAGGAACAGTATAGTAGTGAGTTTGGGACCCGTCGTCGCCCCATTTTTTCCAGTAGTAGCGGTCGCCGAAAACTGTCTTTGGTGATATTGCCTCTAGTTTGTGGCTGGAACCTTTTATCCAAGTATAGGTTTGCTGATTCGCGGTAGTAGGG
>JBAUBP010000024.1:0-1739 GCA_049676905.1 Bathyarchaeia archaeon | reverse complement strand
AAACAGAACAGTTGCCACACTTGTAAAGAAAGAGCAGAACACCAAAACGCAGTAGTCAGGAGTCAGAATTTCACCGCAGAGGCGCAGAGAACGCAGAGGAAAAATTAAATTAAGAGTGCTGCCGTTGGGTAAAAAAAGCAGTTTATAGCTACCTAAATTGAGCGATTTTCCTGTGTGCAAAAAAATATTGCCAACAAGCCACGGATTATTAGCAATTCTTAGATGCTAAGTCTAGATTGAGGCTCCTACCAATGATATTTTCTTGTTAACCGATTTCGTATCCCGCAACTGCTCCATTTTTGAGCACACCTCACCTGAGTTGATTACTATCAACTTATTTTTTCCTACTTGCTAATAAAGCCTAAAAATATTATTAGGCACTAAGTGCAATGGGATTATTGCATCTCCTCCAAAGTTGTTCAATTTTGTTGCCCTCCCATATTGCACGAGTCACATTGAGGATGATACGATTACCGGTCTGAATTATCTTTGCCGCAAAATCTATCAGTTTCCTGCGAAATGTTGTCGGATAACAGGTAACCGGTATGACATCATGTGCTACATCTTCTTTGTAACATTCACACAAAAAATGGGTTATCACCTGCACATAATAATATGCCCCGTTCATGCCAAACAGTTTGAATGGCAACTGCTCTCTGCCCATGAATTCTTTAAATGAACGGTTCGTCAATTCGCTTGCCCCACGACCATGGGCCAGCTGTATAATCTTCTTTGCCCCAAGATACTCTCTGTTACCGGAGGCCAAAAGCTGTTTCGTCATTTGCTGATCTACTCCTATGTTGCTATACAATACTGAATCAGGTCGGGCAAACTCTAATAATAATTGCCCCTTTTCCTGTAACAGCCTCGTGAAGATCGTCCTGCGAAACTGCTTCCAGCTTTTCAGTTTGCTGCCAAATTCATAATATTCCCATTTGGTATTTTTATTTCGGTATTCCTTAAATCCCTTTCTGTCAACCGACTGGATATACTCTTTTACTGAATCATAGAGCTTACCATAGCAGATGTAGAATATCTTGAGCAACTTCTCAAAGTATTCAAAATTCTTTTCATCCATAAAACCACTGTCGGATGTGAGCAATATAGGAACATCTTCCCGATACCTTTTCCGTATTATAGTCACTATTTTGGCAACCATTTGCTGCACATCATTGCCGTGGTTAGAATGGGCACTGCCTCTTCTAAACAGCGCATCCACTATCTTATTCCCCCAGCTTATCTGCAATGGTTGATATCCACGTTTGTTCTTATACGTTACATCCACTCCCTCTCTCTTCTTCGCATCATCATTGTCCAATACCATCGTATCTATATCCAATATAATTATGCTCGGCTGCGTTACCATCAATCGCCAGACAAACAGTTCCTGTAATACTTTCCTGTAGGCTTTATACTTTAGCCCTACAAATTTTCTGAAAAATCGCTTGACCATGTGTGACGATACCATTTCTTCTTTTTCTACTTCGATTTCTGATGCATACCCCTCATCCTCCCTTAACCGGTCAAAGCCTTTTATCGAAGGGTCGCTACCATCTATCATTTTGGCCATAACCTGGCGCAGTATAAATTCTGCAGGCTTGCCTTTTTTGTTCTTGCATACACCTCCCAGTATTTTTTCAATAACATTGAAAATCTTGACTTTTTCCAGATAGCGTAATATGAATAGTAAACCGCCTCGGCCCGTGATTTTATCGTCTGTAATTTCTACTGTTGTGATC
>JBAUBP010000023.1:0-1994 GCA_049676905.1 Bathyarchaeia archaeon | reverse complement strand
ATTTTATACATATGAAGCACTGGAATTGATGATTAATATTTTGAGAGTTATATTAGGATAGATCTTTTTATTGGCTGTCATTTTTTTTCAAACCTTTCAAAGGCTTTATTAGGTAAACGCTAGCAATAGCCATGAAGTATTAGGTAATGGTGATGATTGGAGAAATCCTTTCCTTTAGTATCATAGCAATATTACTTGTATCGGCTGCAACGATAATAGTTCCGTTTGCTTATTCACAAAGACCTGTAATAAACAGCCAATATACGGACAGTCCACCTACAATAGATGGAAAATTCATAGTTGGCGAATGGTTTAACCTCCAAATCGTAATGACGGAACCAGATTTTCCGATAGATGCTTTTGCATATTTTATGAACGATGATTCCAACCTCTATGTTCTAGTGGATGCCATTGAGGATACTACTGAAAATTCAATTGATCCTGGACCCGCTGATGAATGTTTGCTAATATTCGACTTTGAATCAAATAAAATAATTCGCATAAGAGGCACTAGCCAACTTTGGCTAAAGAGTAATGAAATCTTTGAAGCTGCTATTGGTTTTGATAGTAGTCCAAATAGTCCAAACACTCATAAAATATACGAGTTTTGTATTCCATTTAGCTCCCTCAACATTGAACCGGGCGACCCTATTGATTTTTGTTCACCTTTCTGGAAGAATCAAGCCAGCATACCTTACGATCCAACTGGTGGTGACTTTAATGATAACATTTGGCCACCAGAAATAGGAACAGGTACTGAATGGCAGACAGATAGGGATCTGTGGGGCGTATTATCTAGTGGAAGAGAAGCTACTGTCGGAGGCATAATTACTCCAGCTAACAAACTTGCAATATTAACTCCCTATCTTGCATTAGCTGCTCTGATTGGAGCAGTAATCTCAATAACGATCAGAAAAACAAGAAAGTAATTTCAAACCTTTTCTCAAATCATCTTATCGCGTAATCTACAATTAAGTCTCTCTTATTTAGTTCCAAAGAGGAGCTAGTTGACCTGAGGAGTACTCATAAATTGTTCCATGCATGCTTATTATGGATCTTCCAAAAGTTCCATGAAAGGAAACTTCAGATACATTACATATGCCCATTATGCTAATTGGATAGATTTTGTTCTCGTTGTCTGTTGCAGTAGCACTTATTTTAAATTTATAGAAAGGATATCCTCGATATAGATCCATTATGGATAGCCTATGATGGTTATGTGCGTAAGCTATTCCATCAATGTTGTATTTTTTATCGTTCACAGTTAAAGTGCCAGATACTCTTGAATATGGATATGCATGTGCATCATCGTATGGACTAGAGACATATATTTCGAGAGAAGAAGGAATAGGTGTATTATCGCCACTAGATAATGTGTTGACGACTACTCCCTCCATTTCCATTTTAATGATTAATGGAGATGCAGCCGTCAAAGGTACTAGAGTGATGATAATTAATAGCGACATTAGTGATCCCAGAATCTTGGGCGCCATAAAATCTCAGTCCTTCTTCATTAGACTGTATTTTCGACTTACTTAACGATGATCATCTATGATCCAACATAAGCTTCAGCCGAAGTATAATGAAATGAGTTACTTGTCTTGACTTATCTTTGAGGCAATTATTCCAGTTTTCTGTATCTTTAAATCTGAATAATATCGTCTTTTTTGAAATGATCTTCAATATTTATATTAAAATCTCGATAGACTTCATTCGGGATACCGATATTCGCTAGATAAACGTTTTTCAGTTTTCTTAATCCTGTTTTCGGTAAAGCAAGTGTGACAGTGTAATCTGGGTCAATAGAAGGATTGTAACATTTACCAGTAGTGGGATCTAATCCAGAAGGAACGTCAAGCGATATTATTTTTGCGCCTTTTTGTTTTGTTTTATTTGCTTGTCTAATTAAATATGTAAATCTATCTTGAGGATTTCCTTTAATTCCATATCCAATTAGAGCGTCTATGATAACGTCTCCAACTCCAGCTTTCACT
>JBAUBP010000022.1:0-1558 GCA_049676905.1 Bathyarchaeia archaeon | reverse complement strand
ATTTATAGTAGCGTTGATCGGCTATTTTGTTTCTATTTACAATAGATTCTTCAGTCTCAAGAATTCCGCAGAAGCAACATTAGGACAAGTCAGAGTAGCTATGAAAAAAAGACTAGATATGATCGAGCAGCTTGTAGATTCTGTTAAAAGCTACGCTAAGTTTGAAAAAGAAGTTTTTGAAAAGATTACTAGCCTTCGAGCAAAAGCAACTGACGCAGGAGCAGGAGCGCTGAGAGAAGTCGATAAAGCATCGAGAGCCCTTTTTGGAAATATTGTCGCGGTTGCAGAAAATTATCCAGACCTTAAAACTTCTAATACCGTCACAAGTTTGATGGGATCAGTAAAAGGTATCGAGGACGAAATCGCTCGACAAAGATATACCTACAATAATATTGTACAGGAATACAACATAAAGCAGGATACAATTCCATCAAAATTTGTAGCTCTAATGATCGGACTTACAAAAATGGAATATCTGCAATTCGAGGAAGAAATAGAGAAACGCCCGAAAATTGAATTTTAATCAATTTCGATTCTAAGCTCACATCGAGGATCACAAAGAATTGGAATGGTTCATTTCACAAGGGCATTATTGTCATAAATGTAGCGAAGAAATCAAGTGTCCCAATTGTGGAAGTCTGAAAGTTGAAAATCAAGGTTATGAAGTTTATTTATGTAGAAAATGTAGCTATCAGCTTAAGCATTTAACAGGCGATGGTCAGACATGCAGAACTATCTGACATCTCATGAAATCCAAAATTGAGCCGTCAATCTGCCTGTTTTCCACATGAGGTGCAGTACTCTGTTCCAGGTTTTATTTGTGCTCCACAGCCAGGGCAATAACCAGTTGATGGTTGTGTTGCTCTCTGAGTAGGAGTTCTTCCTCTTCTTAACAGCATCACAATTAGAACAACTATCAAGATCGCTATTATGATTAACATCAGGTTTGAAGGATTCTCAAAGAAGCTAAATCCAGAAAATCCGCTTGGTTCCATTTCACTATCTGGAGACCTTGGAGCGCCTGTCTTATCTCTTATTGTAAGTTCTGTCATGGCTGAATGTGTCTTGCCACCTCCAGATGCATCTACAGTTACAGTGTATGTCGATGTTGGTGTAGATTCCAGAGTATCTATTGTTAGTGTAGCTGAGAATGGAGGTTTACCAGATTCTGGACTGAATGTGGGTGTTGCACCGGTTGGAAGACCTGAAACTCTTAAAGAAATCACTTGATCGAAATTCGCCAATTTATTGATATTTACAGTAAGTGAGACGGACTCTCCCTGATCGCAGTAAACATTTGATGGTGTAATAGATATAGTAAAGTCTGCATGTTCTTCAACTATAAGTTCAGCATTAGCGGTTTTTACATGTCCTCCACCAGTCGCTGTCACAGTCATAGAAGAAACTCCTGCCGATGTCATCGTAGAAGTATCTATTGTGAGAGTGGAAGAGTAGGATGGAGTTCCTGAATTCTCAGAAAATTTATACTGAACATTTGCGGGTAATCCGGTAAGGCTTAGACTTACTATTTCAGGAATTCCGCTTACCACGCTTAATG
>JBAUBP010000021.1:0-16565 GCA_049676905.1 Bathyarchaeia archaeon | reverse complement strand
GAGGAGATTGTATTGTTGCTGTGTCTTCACGAGGCCCTTTCACCTCAATCATTATGTCAGTGTAATCTGAATTCTGAAACAGTTCAACCTTCCCCCTACTTGCAAGAAACAGTATCAATATGAAAGTCCTTACAACCTCCAGCATATCCATCTTAATAGTCAGGTTTGTGAACGAAATCTGTTGTAGATTTCTGAATTCATGGCTAAGCTTATGATATAATGTCTCCAGATGGTCTTGAACATTGATAATAAAGTCGTCAAGTTCCTCAACTAAGGGGACAGGTTTGAGATCTGAAGTCTTATGCGAGAGTAATTGAACTTCGCTTTTGATAACTTCTTCAATAGATTGCAGTACTTCAGATAGTGGAGTCGCTGTGTATTCAAATCTTAACGGTAGCGGAAGTGGAGGTGGAACATCCTCATGAAGCCTTTGTGGTGGAGGTCGGGGCGGATCCTCCATTTTAAGAACTAATTCAGATTTCATTCTATGAATTATCGATGAACTCAAAAGTGCTGTTCCTGATGCTGAGAAATCGATATGACCCTTATGTTTCATTTCGGAGAGAAAGGCGTTTAGTAAATTTGCTATGTTCACATCCCAAGGTTTAACCCGATGCAACCTCAAAAGATCAAATAAGATAAGATATGGATGCCTCATCCAGAAGGGTTTCTTAGTTTCCGACATTACTTTTAACCTCCGGTTTTGGTAGGGATATTACTTGAGAGAACCCTCCTTGAATGAATATTCCAAAGACACCATCAGCCTTTGAAATTGTTGTGTCTTTTAAAGATACAACTATAAATTGAGAATCTTTAGAACGTTCCTTAAGTAAATCTGCCAGCCTCTGTGAGTTGATCATGTCTAAATGTGCATCTATCTCATCGAACACGTAAAAAGGCATCGGATGAATTTCTTGTAGGGCTAATAGAAAGCATACAGTTGAAACTGATTTCTCGCCACCACTTGCACTTCCTATAGAAAGCTCTGCTTTTCCAGGAAATGCTAAATTCATGTCTAATCCTCCACTAAAGATGTTTTCTGGATTTTCTAGGACAAGCCTTCCTTTACCACCGTCAGTTATTTTTGAGAAAATCTCGTTAAAGTTGCTGTTCAGTCTTTCAAAAACATCCATGAAGGTTTCACGTTTCTTTTGTTCTAGCTCATTCATAAATTTCAGAATTGATCGCTTCTCTTCTTCAATTTCATTTATACGTACAGATAATTGCTTGTAGTTATTCTTCTGCTCTTCGTATTGTGATACTGCAAGCTCGTTTGTAGCTCCAATTTTGTCTAATTCATGTTTTAGTAAGTTAAGATTTTCTTCAATTCGTTTAATATCAATTGGGGACACACCAAATTGTTCTTGAAATCCTTTTCTTGTCAATTCCTCCAGTAAATACTTCTTTTCAAGTTCCTTTTTGTTAAGTTCAAGGTTCAATCCATTTATTTCTGCTTTTATTGGGTCCTTTTCTTTTTCCATCTTATGAATTGATTCATCCAATTCCTCGATTTTTCTCTCTTTATTTGTAGCGTCTCGTCTAAGTGATTCTAGCGATTCCGCCAATTCTTGTCTTTCTTTTGTTGTATTAGTTAATCTGGCGGTCCATTCTTTTTGCTCGTTTTCAGCTGTTTGAATTTTGTGATTAATTTCTTCCTCGCTTTTTTGGAGATATTTCAGTTGATTCTCTATTCGTTCCATCGTTTGTGTTCTAGACTGGATCAACATGTTTGTACTAGCAATTTTTGAATTAACTGAGGTTTTTTTTCCCTTAAGATCATTTAGTTCTTGAATTAGTTCAGAATATTGTTTTTCATTATTGTTCAATTCATTTGATCGTATGGTGTTCTTTAACGAGGCACGTTCAGTTTCTAATTTTTGAACAGTATGCGCAATTTCTAAGTTTTTCTTGACAACAGATTCTAGACATCTTTCTGCGTTTTGAATTTGCTCAGTCAGAGCTCGAAGATTATCATTTGTTTTCGATAATTCTTTATCATTTACATCCATCTTTTCCTGAATGGATCTGAAGGCGATATCTGAATCCTCTAAAGTTTTTTCTAGAACTGTTTTTTCATCTTTCAAATGGGTTATTACTGTATTTATTGTATCTAGTTCATCTCTATCTTTTTCAATTAATTGAGATAGTGATGTTATTGCATTCTTAAAATCGTTTAAAGATCTTGATCTAGGTGCTATTGAGCCTATATCAATAGGTTCCCTAAAATGGCCACCTTCTAAGATACCACCGGCTTCATAGAGATCCCCATTTAAGACAACACTTCGAAACCCCTCCAGAGCGGAATTATATGCAGCTCTCTGACTTTCAGCAAGAATAGTATCGCCTAAAACATAATTGGCAGCCGGCCCAACTAACGCATCATATTTGATGCAATCTATTACTCTTCCTAACACACCCTCGATATCTGGAACTTCGTTTATTGGTTGGGTATTAGCTGCTAAATCCAAAGGTATTATTTTAATTCGACTAAGTTTAAGCTTTTTTAATTGTTCAACACAAGTGAAAGCCGTTGCTATATCTCGAACAATAATAGCTTCTGACCAATCACCACAAGCAGCATGAACGGCTTTCTCAAATTTTTTATCAGGCTTAATTAAATCTCTAAAGCGACCGATTATGTTTGTTAGGTATCCTGAATTTTGTAGTTCTAAGAGTTCTTCTATCGCGATCTTATCTGGAGCTAAAATATCTGCCATATTTCTTTTTGTATCGAATTCAACCATTGATTCATTAGCCATAGTTGCAATCTTTCCAGCTTCATTTAGTTGTTCTTGCTGCAGGTTAAAAAAATCTGTATGATTTTTCATTTCTTCATTGATCTGAGTTAATCTTTCTTTCTTTTGCTTTGCATATAATTGAGTCTGGTCATTCTTTTTTAAAAGATCACCAATTGATTCGTTTAAGACGCTCTCTCGATTTTTAATGTCATTCAGTTGTTCACGAAGAATTTTTATCTTTGCTGATTCAACATCTGATTGAGAATTCAGCTTCACATATTCTTCTCTAGCTATCTCATGATCATTTTCTAACTTATCTAAACTATCGGATTTTTCTATTACAGATGATTTAATCTCAGTTATTCTGCCATATAATTCATTCACTAAATTCTGTTTATTTTCCAATAAGGTTTCTATTTTCAAATCTTCTTCAGGGATATTTGAAATTTCGTCTTTTAAAGAATTTATTTCGGCCTGCTGTTGTTTAATATCTTCTTCAAGATTTTGTCTCTGACGTTGAAGAACATTCAAGTTAGATTTGTTAGTATCTATCTCTGCCTTGAATCTACTTATTTCGGAATTTATTTCACTGCGTTGTTCTTCAATTTCTTCTAACTTGTGCCCTCCTTTATCCATTAATCTGTCTCTCATGGTTTTTAATTCATTTTCCATGCTTGATTTAGAGTTTGAGATAGTTTCAAATTCATTCACAAGTTTATTTAATTGCGATTCTTTAGATTGATTTTCATTCTTGATATTTTCAATTTCTTTTTTAAGATCAGAAATCTTGTTTGATATTATCTGAGACTCAAGTCTAGCTATTTCTTTTATTAAAGTAGAATGTCTTAAGAAGTCATTTCTCTCTTTCTCAAGTGATTCAACTCGAAGCCGTACTTCATCCACTCTCGCTGAAGCTATTCTTATGTTTGTGTCAGCTTGATTGAGTTGAACTTCAGCTTCCGTCTTTCGGGTATCGTATATTCCTAATCCAACTAGATCTTCTACTATCTTACGCCTTTCTTCAGAGGTGACTTCAGCTAGTCTAGTTATAGCGTGTTGTGGAACAATATTGTAGCCACCTACAGTGATATCGGCCGATGCGAGAAGTTCTGTGAGTTGTTTACGTGAGGATCTTCTACTATTTATTCTATAGATTCCTTCTCCACCCTTATGGAATTCACGTGATATAGTGACTGAGCTTGAATCTATTGGCAACCGCCTATCGCTATTATCAAATTGGACTGCAACGTATACCGACCTTGGAGGATTCGCTACATTTGTTTTTGAGATTAGATCAGAAATTGAAGCTCCTCTCAATTCTTTTGGACTAAGTTCTCCTAATGCAAATCTTAAGGAGTCAAGAATATTCGACTTTCCTGAACCATTAGGTCCAGTGAATACTGTCAATCCTTGATTAAGCCTAACTGTGGCTTTTCTTCCGAAGGTTTTGAACCCTCTGAGATCGATCCTTTTGATGTATACCATTATCTTACATCATTCCTTACAGGGGCTAGACTTAATTTCTTCGGAAGTCTACTCTTTTTTTTCTTATGACTCCTTTATTGAGATGATTTTTTATTTTCCGAATCTTCTTACTCTTTTTTGATAAGTCCTAATGGCACGTAGAAGATCTATTTTCCTGAATTCAGGCCAAGAAACATCAATAAAACATAGTTCACTATACGCAGATTGCCATAATAGAAATCCACTTAAACGTTCCTCACCTGATGTTCGAATCATCAAATCTGGATAAGGATTCGGTAGATGAGCGGTATAGAGGTATTTAGTGAAGAATTTTTCATTTATCTCGTCTATCCCGATTCGATTTTCTTGAGCTTCTTGGGCTATTCTCTTAGCGGCATCAATTATTTCTGCTCTGCCACCATAAGCAATAGCCAAGTTTAGGTAGTGACCATCATATTCCTCTGTTGCACTCTCGATTTCCTCTAACACTTTCTTTAGGCTGCAAGGGAGATAATCCAGCCTACCTATTGCTTTTATTCTCACTTTCTTACTGTGTATTCTTGGATCAGAGCCGAGTTTAGTTACATACCTTTCAATTAATAATAAAATACCTTCAACCTCATTCATTGACCTTTGAAAATTTTCTGCAGAGAAAATAAAGACTGTAACTGTCTTCACGTTAAGTTCTAAGCACCAATCAAGAAAATTTTCTCCCACCATAGCACCTAGTTTATGGCCCTCATTATTTTTCAAGTTTCTTTCATAGGCCCATCTTCGATTTCCATCTAATATTATTCCGAGATGTCTTGGCATCTTAGTTTTTCTTACTTGCTCAATTAACCACTTTTCGTATATCTTGTATACACCTGTTCCTTTGAGCAATCCTGAAAGCATATGACGTTCTCCAAATTCTTTTATCTACTATCAATACTAAAATTCAATGAAACATGGCACAATGTTCAATTATTTTTAATAATTGACTTAAATCTTCTGCAAATCTGAGCTAATCGGGACCCGTTGCTATTCCAGTTATTTTAGATTTTTTTATGCTCCATTAAAGCTTTGAATTCCTCAAGTGATATTTTTCTACCCTTACCGAGTTTTGTTGATCCTGATTCAAGTAATTTTGCAGTAAATTCGTTAGCTTTCTTTAGACGTTCAGCCTCCTCGTCCCCATAGAACTCTTTTCGAAGATTCTTCATTTCGATGGTATTAGCTATTAGTTCCTCTTCTGCCTTTTCAGCCTGGGTTTTCGCCTGCAGATATTTTTGATGTGCTTCATCTGCTTTCGATTTTGTTTCTTTTAGTTTAGTCACTGATTGCATCATTTCTTCGTGTAATTTCTGACTTGCCTCTGCTCCTTCTAAAAGTTGCTTATGAATTGATTGCGCATTCTTCCTAATGGAAGTTATTTCCGTTTTTTCTCCAGTGACCGCGTCTTGAATTCCCCTAACTTGTTGGAGGCTGGATAGTTGTTCTTCTAATCTCTTAACTTGAATGAGCATTTTATTCTCTTCTTTCATATCAACTGAAGATGTCTGGAACTTCCATTCAAGTTCTTCGAGAGCCGTTTTTGTTTTGTTGAGATTTCCTCTATTTTCTGGGCGAGTTTGCTTAAGGTCCGTTATTAGCGCATTAGCTTTATCCTGTTTCTCAGAAATCTCCTCTCGCAATTTATCTCTAGAATTCTTGAGATTCTTGACTTTGTCATTGACATCATCTCTTTGACTTTTTATTGCTCTAATCTTTTCAGCTAATTCCTTTAGTTCTGAATTCAATAGATTACGTGTACCAATCCATGTTTTACATTCATTGCGAAAGTGAATGTGTTTTTCTTTTAGAGCTTCTATTTTTTTAACAATATCATCGATTACTTTATGTTTGGACTCAGATGTAGTTTCGACCAGCTTCGTTACACCTTGTGACGCCATGTTTTCATTGAATAGTGCCCGTTATCTTATGTTGATAACATCAAATGTTTTTTCTTGAATTCTACGAGACAAGACGTTTTTCCTTGATATTACCCAACTATATACTTACTGGTTTTTCAGTAGAAGAATATCCGCATTTCTCGCATACATATTTGAACATGTAACTGTAGTCTCTAATTGAAGCTTTCTTCGATAGAACCGCCCCACATTTTGGACATTTCGCGATATTTTCTTCTTCCACTTGCATAGCCCTCATCACTTATTTCTTTTCAGTATTTGTTTAGATATTTACCTGTCTTAATGACATTATTTCTAAAATGAAGATAAAGAAATCCATATTTACCAATCCTTAACAAGTTTATCCAACACCTTTCCTGCCAAATTTTCTTCGCGTGGGATCCATTTGATTATAATCTCTCTATCACGAGAAAGAGTTCTCACTTTCGAAGCCAATTTTCTTAGCTCAGAGTTTCTTATTTTATATTCTCTGTCTAATTGTTTTACGGCCAGTAAACTGTCTGAGTATATTGTCATGTCTACATCCGTTAGCTCTTGGAGAGCAGCTATTATTGCTTTGTATTCAGCCTGGTTATTCGTCAACAGTTCTTCTCTGAATATCTTAGGTTTTTGGCCAGGGATGAGATAGCAATACATTCCATTCTTCCCTGAACCGTCAACATAAACATCCAAGCTTAACACGACAGAATCCGGAGCATATGTAGATGAGCTTTAAGGTTTCTCAATTAAGATTCGCGCGTCTACTACACTAGCACCCTTCTCATATGCCATTATTGGATTTAAGTCCATTTGATTTATCATAGGCAGATCCATTAAAAGTCGACTTGCAGCCAACAAGATGTCAACAATAGCCCCCTCATCCACTGGAGGCTGTCCTCGATATCCCTGAAGAATTGGGTAAGCCTTGATTTCCCTTATCATTGATTTGGCATTTGACTCATCAATGGGCGCAATTCTAAAAGTTACGTCTTTTAATATCTCTACGAACACGCCGCCCAGACCGAACATCAATGTCTGTCCAAATTGTGGATCTTTCAATCCACCTATAATTATCTCGGTTCCCTTGGGAGCCATCTTCTGGACTAATATACCATGTATTTTGGCATCGGACTTGTAACGTTTCGAGCTATCAATGATCTGATTATATGCTTTCTCAACGTCATTAGCACTATTCAAACCTACGATGACTCCACCTGCATCCGTTTTATGCAAAATATCCGGTGAGACAATCTTTAAGACAATTGGAAATCCAAAACTCTCCGATATTTTGATTGCGTCTTCTGCATTTGTTGCTACCGAAAAATCAGGTGTGGATATTCCATATTCTCTGCATATAGTCTTAGCTTCAGGTTCGATAAGGGCTAATCTGTTTTCATTCATAGCATTTTTGATAATTGTCTCTGACTCTCTTCCCATCAGTTGCACCTACACTCAATACAAGATGATACCATAGCTAGTTCAATTCTTATTATATTATATGTCTTATCCGTGATCATAATCATATGATCTTTCAATATACAGCGTTTTTCGAACTACTCTTCGAATTCAACACTTAAGCGTTTCTCCATATTGGGATAGGATAAAAATTAATCGGAAAAAAGAGTCTCAATCATGGTCTAGGTTCTTCTCCTCCCAGTAATATTCTTGTGAGATAAGCATGTAGCTCTATGAATCCCATGTCTTTCTTTGATGCTATTGGTATGAGATCGAAACTCATACCTGTTCTCAAAATCGCTTCCGAGAGATCTCTACCAATTATTCCGGCAGTCTTGTTCTGTAAAGTATCGAGTGCGTCAACCAACTTCGAATGATCATCAGACCAATTAAGAGTCTCCTGAAGCCTCTCTTCTTCCACCAGATCTTGCTTCGTCAAAACATGAACCTGTGGTTTAAGGAGTCTCGAATGAATCGCTGCTGCAAGAAATGTATTCGTTATATAATTTAGCGGAGTGGATGAAAATAGACCATCAAATAAATAAACAACAGCCTTGGGGCAATTGGCAATACCATCCACTATAAAGGGTCCAGAATCTCTGAGCGCAAATAACTCAATTTGTCCTGGAGTATCAATAAGCACTATATCTGGTTCAATATCTTCTAATTCATCTCTGATGGTTTCTATACTATCACCAATCAGATCTGCAGCAACAATAAGAGCACCATTTGGACCAAGTTGATATTTCTCCATTATTTCTTCCAAACTAATTTGTGTCCTAACATCAATGTCTGGATTATATTGAAGATTTAGGACTCCTGGATCAAGATTTACTGCAAGCACATTCTGTTCATTAAGCTTTAGCCATTCTTTGAAATGTCCAACCAATGAGGACTTACCAGATCCTGCCATACCCACAATAAAAATTATGTTCATTAAACTTAACCTTCATTCACATTCAAAAGAAAGCCTTCTCTATTTGATGATATCTCTACTAATATTCATCCACTCAAGTTTGTGTCTACTTAGAAGTCTAGTCATCAATACGATCGCCTGTATAATTCGATTCTCACTTGTTTTTTGCTTCTTTGATTTGGCAGTAAAATGAAGTTCTAGGAAACTCTCTCTACTCCCTTCTCCTCCTTGTGCATGGGATTTAATATATATTTGATTGATTTCTTCCAATACCTCATCTATTAATGGCGCAATTTGAGATTCAAGTAGTCCATATATTATGAAACTTGTTTCATAAAAAAAATTAGGGTCACTTTTTTTCTTGATTAGGCCAGTTATATTATTTTTAAAAATTGCTTTAAGCTCTGTTGGGACACCAGGAAGAATTAGAAAGTCTACATCATTATTGGTTAACATCACTGCAGGAGCTGTACCGACTGGGTTTTGAATAGCTTTAGAACCCATCGGGATCATAGCCATTTTCAACCTTGGTTGTGTGAGTGCAAATCTCCTATTTTTGAATATTTTTGAATATCTTGACTTTACAAGTTTCAGTGCAGTCTTATTTAACCTTAGTTTCCTATCGAAAGCTTTGGAGAATCCTTGAAGGGTTTTATCATCAAATGTTGGACCCAACCCTCCCGTTGTTATTACTAGATTCGGTTTTCTTTTTACAATTTCTTTAAGGGTTAATGCAATAGTCTTGACGTCGTCTTCGATAATGGTGACTCTTCTTACGTCGCCTCCCAACTTTGTTATCTTTTCGGATAACCATTGTGCATTGGTATTCAGTGTCTTACCTATTAGCAATTCATTACCTATACATAGTAATTCGATTTTGCAAATCAATTAGAATGAAGTCCCATCACTCAATCTTTCTTTGATAGCCACCATTTCAGGTATTCGTTTTGTCTCTTTTTCCTCTGGTCAAACGACTTCTCTTGTCTATCCGCAATTTCATCTTTTGCTTCCATAAGTTGTTGGGGTGTAAAAGTTAATCCGCAACTCTTACAAATATTATGCTTGAGTACTGGATCGTAAGTTAACTCTCCACCACATTCTGGACAAAACCGTGCCATTCTACAACAGCTCTGAAGACTATGACAGAACTACAGTTGGCGACTCATTTTATAAGAGTTTAGATTTATTTCTCAATCTCTGGAAGTAGCAGGCACATAGTAATATTCCCCTACATCTTTCTGTGAACGGTCAAGTTTACTATCGAGCTTATTGACTCTTGGTCGACCTGAATCCGGATCTCTTCTGAAAGTTATACTCATAGATGAAAGAAACGAGTTCATTCCATTCCTCAGCGATACTGGTTTATGCGCTAAACCAGATACTCCAGGATCTCCATCAAATATCATCAATCGATCGGAGATGAAGTCTTGAGCAACGATATCATGTTCAACAACGAAAACAAAAGCAGCTCGATCTTCTGCAATTCTACGCATAAGCTTGGCAACAGCCAATCTTTCTTCAACATCTAAATATGCACTTGGTTCATCCAGAAGATAGATTTGAGCGCTTCTGGAAAGACAAGCGGTTATTGCAATTCTTTGAAGTTCGCCCCCACTCAAGTCTCGAAGATTTCTATCTAAAAGCTTGCTAAGCCCTAGCGGTCTTACGAATTCAGTCTCAAACTTATCTGTTCCGTAATTCGAACTTGCCAGACTAGAGAATAATGACCTGACTTCTCCAGAATATTCAGTAGAGATATATTGAGGTTTATAACTTAAGTCAAAACCTTTGAGAGGGCTTTCTTCTTTATCAGAATCATTTGTCCCTGCCAGAAATTTGATGAATGTTGTTTTACCGATACCATTTGCGCCTAATATGCCAACAACTTCACCTTGAGAAATCTCACCACTATTTATTTTCAGTTCAAAGTCTCCTCTTCTCAAGAGTTTATCTTTCCAACCAATCTTGGAGGTTCTTACAACTTTTGATTCTCTTGCAGGTTTAAAATGGAATTTAATTGGCTCAGATCTGAACCTCATATTTTCATCAGAAATGAAGCCTTCAAGATACGTATTTATCCCCGCGCCAAGACCATGCACACGTGATACAATTCCATAAGCTCCGGGTTCACCATAAATTAAGCAAATTTGATCTGAAAGATAGTCGAGCATAGCCAAATCATGTTCTGCCACTATCACCATCGCATCTTCTTTCGCAAGTTTTCTAATAGTCTTTGATACTCTTATTCTCTGACTAACATCTAAATGACTTGAAGGCTCATCAAATATGTATACATCTGCGATATGAGATGCTGTAGCGGCTATAGCTACCCTTTGCAGCTCTCCACCGCTAAGGACCCCGATTTGTCTATCTAAGATTTCATTCAACTGCAAGGATTCTGTTAGATCTTTAATTTTATTTTTTTCATCAGCTGCTGTTAAAAGATCTGTAACTTTGCCTTTGACAACCTGGGGTATTTTGTCAACATATTGGGGTTTATATGAAACCTTGAGTTTATTTTTCGAAAGCTTCTCGAAATAAGTCTGGAGAGTCGATCCCCTATAATGTCTGATTATCTCTGACCATTCTGGAGGATCATTGAAATCTCCCATGTTCGGCTTAAGCTCTCCCGCTAGCACTTGAAGAGCAGTCGTCTTTCCGGTACCATTTCTTCCGAGAAGACCTGTAACAATTCCTAGCTGGGGCGTGGGTAAACGATATAACTTAAACAAATTCTGTCCAAAACGATGACTTGACTCCCCTTCCAATTCCTCTGGCAAATTAACAATAGTTATTACCTCAAAAGGACACTTTTTTACGCAGATTCCACATCCCGTACAGAGAACCTCAGTAATAACAGGTTTCTCTTCAGATTCGGGAATTTTTATTGTTTCAATTCTAGTTCTGACTTTTGGACAGAATTTTATACATAGTATCCCGCAATCTTTCGGTCGGCATAGCTCTTTATCTAATATCGCTACTCTTCCCATAGAATTCATCCAGTAAGATAAAAATTATTTAAAAGCGAAGATTCTGACCTATTCGTGGGATCCTACCATTCCTCTTCTTCCCAGCTCTCTTCTTCTCCCCACTCTTTTTCCTCGCTCTTATCCTCCTCTTCATCATCCCATTCGATTCTCTTTACTAGCAAGTGTGAGACTCCTCACAGACTGAAGAATATTTTGCGTATATTAAATGATTTTTAAGGTTTATGGTCAAAATTATTTTTTGAAAAAACCCTACTTAAACAATGAAAAGACATTAACTTGATATGACTTAATCATTCAATAAGCTTTCAACCGTCAGTAAGTCGCTGAGATTCATGACAGATAAGTCAGGCATATACAAAATATTTGATAATTCTAATCCTTTCTGACCGAATAGGCAACTCTTCATGTTAACCAGATTTGACCCAACAATATCATGTTTGATAGAATCGCCTATAAAGAGAGCCTCTTCAGGTCTAATGAACATCTCTTTAACGATATGAAAGAAGATCCCAGGATATGGTTTCCTTACACCTACTTCTGAAGATGCAATAACGTAATCAAAAAACCTGTTTAATTTGAGTCTCGCTAGCACTCTGTCTGCAACTTGTCCAGAAGATGTGTTTGTGATTATTCCAAGATTATATCGGGAAGATAACTTTTCAAGAATTTCAATAGTTTTTGGTAGAAGGATTGCTGATTCGACTCGTGCATCAACAATTGCTTTTTCAGCTTTAGATAGTAATTTAAAATCTAGATTTTCACCACAGATATCATGAAGCAACTCAGACAGCCAGACGGTCATCGGTATTTCAATCATGAAATTTTCGCGATATTCATTTAATCTCCTGTAGTGGCTCCAATATTTTTCTAGAAAATATTCTTGGTCTATACTAAAACCTTTTGAATTCATATAGTCTGCAATATCTTTCACTGCAGTTTCATCTGCAATATGGTCGTCCACATTCCTATGGACTAGAGTCCCTCCTAAATCAAAAAGAAGTGCTTTAATAGTCAATTCGAAACGACGCCTTCATCTGTATCTAGATGTCATGTATAGTAGGTAATAGGATATTACCATCACAAAAAAATTTATCTGGGAGTTGTGGCCGCCGTCAATATTGAGATCTTAGCAATAGGAAACGAGCTCTGTTATGGAAAAGTTGCGGATACTAATTCCTTTTGGCTAGCTGACCAATTAACTCAAGCTGGAGGTCTGGTTACACGAATAACTTGCGTTAGAGATTCTGAAGAACAGATTTGTAAGGTTCTAAAAGAGATTATAGAACGCGAGGTTGATTTCTTGATAATAACTGGAGGCTTAGGACCAACAAATGACGATAAAACGTTAGACTCAATTTCAAAACTAACAAAGCTTGAGGCAATCCCAGATGAGAATGCCTTAGAGAAAATATCCAAACGCAAGAATATTCCTAAATCTAAATTACCAAAAAATTATGTTAAAATGGCACGGAAGCTCTCAGGAGCAGAGACTATCGACAATCCGGTAGGAATTTGCCCTACCATTGCTGTGCAATTAAAGGAGACTACACTCATAGCGATGCCTGGACCACCAAATGAAGTTCAAGCAATATTCAAAACTCATATCTCAAATATTATTGAGAATTCTAGCGGTCGCAAGAGTCAATCGACTAGAGTAATCGTCAAAATGGTCGAGTCAGAAGTTGCTCCAATTATTGAAGATATAGAGAAAAAGATCGTTAATGTCTATCTAAAACCCCTTGTTAGCGAATATGATCCAGAAAAAGGCATCCCTATCGAAATTATATCATTTGAAAAAAATGACATGTATTGTTGGAAGTTAATTGAGGAAACCAAAATATTATTGCGGGAGGCCGTCGAACAAAAAGGACGCAAGCTAATCACATTAACCAAATAATAGAAAATTTATCATTGAAGAGTTAGCGAAATGATAAAGTCTCTGGATGAGTACGATCAAATACTTTTGATAGAGGGATTATTTTCTAAAAAGAATATCAAATATGATGACTTAATGCAAATATTAGAACGAAAATCATCAAATGTAATAATACAACTGTTAGATGGTGATCGAGTTCTTGGTCGAGATCATATTATATTTGCAGTTCTTAATGCACTAAAAGGAAAAAAGAACAATAAAATGATTTCTGAAGATCTTCCTATGGAGATTCTTGTATATGCATCAGCCCAGCGCCAGATAAACAAAAGTATCGAGATATTAGGAGTCAAAAAGAACTCTCATCGAGTTGTGTTAGTAGCCCTATCAAAGAGTGAAAAGAAATTATATGATCTATTAGAATCGATATCAAAAATGCAAGATCTATCCATCGATAATTCATCATTTAACATGTGGAACGGAGAGATGGCAGAAACAATAAAAATCATATTCAAAATATCAAATTCTGAATTCGAATCAGTCAAACGTAAAAACTATTCTGACAAAAAAATATTCGAGGAACTCATCATCGAGAAGATGGCTCTTCTCGCACTCTCTTAGTATTACACTTTTCTTTTTCAATCGATAAAATAGAATCTGGTTTGATTAAGGAAACGCCGGCTATACTTGATAGGATGTCCACTAACAGTATCTTTGATGGATTTTTTAGATCTACCTTTCTAGGTATTTCAGATGCTACAGCCTCGATGATGTCTTTTGACCTAAGATCACTATGCCTTTTTCTTACGGTAACGCGATAAGATTCATCCGATTTTATTCTAGCAGCCAATTTACGCGCCATCTTCTTTATTTCAATTATATCTGCTGGGACATTCTTCTCTATGGGTGTAATTCTTAGGGTATACCGAATCTCCCATGGTCTATTTCTAAGGATTTCACGAAAACCGGAAATAGCTTTAAGAGGTTTAATTGAAGTGTATGCCATTATCAAACCTACTGCAGGGGTAACATCAACTTCAGGGTTTTTGTCACCCAATTCATTAAGTAGATACCATATTTCTTTGCATGTTCTACGCTCGTTACCTCGTGATGTCGATATCAACAGATTGAATTTTTGAAGCAATATTGTACCCTCAAGGATTGAAGAAAATCTTCAGATATCCAGTCATCATTTTCACATGTAGCTCCAGACAGTTATGGTAATGTAATATGATTCGCAATGTAAACCGAACTAAACATCATTATTAATCCAATTAATATTGCTAAAGGTAAACCTGGAAAGAAATTTCTTTTTTTAAGCATTCGCATTCCCCAATAAGCTCCAAACAAAACTCCTAGGGATGATACGACATATATTGATATACCAAAGTTTTTGAGCGCCATGGATACCAGCATTGAATAGAAGACCACATCTCCCATTCCAATAGTAACATCCTCAAATGTAAAAGCTGCACCAGTGAATTCACTAATATGAATACTTTCTGATAATTTTCCGATCGGACCTTTGTATACTGAAAGAACATCATATATCACCAAGGCCAGTAAGAGTATAGTTGCTGACAGCAAGGGTATGGAAAATGCTAAAAAAGTCCCTATAAGGGCACCTATCGCTCCGATAGTCAAAATCTGAACAGTTCCTTTTCTTCGATAAACTGTGAACCAAACCGATATGGTCAGACATATCGGTATGATGAATGAGAGAGTATCGGCGAACAATTCTGCATGTGAAAATTGAACAATTTTTGAGATGTACCAGTTTGTTAAAAGAAAAGTGGATAAAATTAATGAAAATCTCAAAACATATTTGAGAATTGAGAGTCGCCTACGCTTTACGATCAAGTAGATAATAGTAGCGATTATAAATAACGCAATGACGAAAATAAGGGAATTTAGCGATGCACCCACCGTAGTCTCTGGAAAGATGGTTAGTCGTTCATATTCGCTATCTGTTTGAACAAGGAAATATGATAGAACACCTGCAAGAAATATAACCCAGAGTTGAGGTTTCAGATTTCCTAACTTAATATCAGCTCTTTCTACATTGGTCAAATTCATCATATCTCTTTTTTGTGAACTTGCGATGATCGGAAATATCCTGTTAAATTCATGTGCTTTCCAAATTAGACATCATAAGGACTAATATTAGTTTGAAAAATTTATTCTAGAAAATCTTTTGTTCGATATGAGATCAAATCGTAAATTTTTCTCCAGGTTTAGGTGCATGAGCTTCCAGACCAAGTTCTTTACTCGCCCAGCTTGCAAGCTTGACACAATTTACTTCTTCTCCGTGGATGGTGAAGATCTTTGTCTTACTATCAAATTTTGAAAGAATCTCTTGAATGTTACTACGCCCACCATGAGATGTGAAGTCAAATTTCTGAACGTTCGCCTCAACTTTTATGGATCTGCCTCGAATCATGAACTTTCTTTTTTCTAAAAGTATGCTCCCTGGAGTTCCAGGTATTTGGAAACTTACTAAGAAAATTCCATTATTTCTGTTCTTAACTACTTCTTGCATGTAAAAAATCGCAGCTCCACCTTTAAGCATACCAGCAGGTGAGATAATTACACAGGGAGTCTTGACAGCGTTTCTTCTATCATTCAATGAATTGATCCATCTGGTTTTCTTCACAGCTTTTTCAAAGAGATCACTATCTTTCAAGGACTTTGGATAATTCCTTAGTATCTCAGTTGCCGATAATGCCATCCCATCCATAAATACTGGATATTTAAAATTGTGAGCCGCGAGAACGGTTGCAATCTCCTGTGATCTTCCTACTCCAAAAGCTGGAACTAATACAGTTCCACCGTTTTCTACGATCTCTGTCGTATTGGAGATAAATTCTTTTTCCACATCAGACCGTCTAGGATGATCTTCTGCCGCATAAGTAGACTCAGTAATTACAGCATCCAAATCACCGTAATCAAGATCAGCTGATCCAAGTGTTCTAGTCTCATTTGCATTAAAGTCACCAGTATATAGAACCCGTTTACCATCTCCCTCGATGAGAATCTGAGAGCTGCCAGGGATATGCCCAGCATTCAAGAAATTAACTTTGATTCCTTTAAAATCAAATTCATTCCTATAGTTCACAGGAATGCAATGATCCATCATTGCTTCAAGATCAATATATTCATATGGAAGAAAATAACCGCTGATTTTGATGAAGTCTTTAATCA
>JBAUBP010000020.1:0-11091 GCA_049676905.1 Bathyarchaeia archaeon | reverse complement strand
ACTGTTTAAGTGCTATAGTTGGTTCGGTCATCTTTGTGCTCCTTTTTTGAGTTTGTCGAAAAACTTATGGAAGCACAGGATGACCTTTTTTGTCAATCCTTTTTACACCACATTATGAGACATTATCTAAAAAACCTGGTGCTCTCAATTGAATTTCCAAGTTACCATCGAAAGAATTTTACTGAAATACAGTTTTTGAATTTTCTACCTATTTAGAATTGAATAACAATTTTCAAAACTTGAAATATTAGGTTTAAGGTAATCGGGGAAGTAAAAAGGAATGTTACAAAAAGCTAGAGAATGGATAAATAAATTAGTAAAAGTTTTAGAGGAATCATACTCTGCTGAATCGAGTGTGTCGTCTGATGCTCAAAATGTTCTTGTAGTTCTTTCTCTATTTGCTGCGAGTATTATAAGCAGTCTGTTTGCAACTTGGATTGCTCAGGATATCCTTGGATTCAATTTCCCTTTGATAATAGTGCTATTCTTAGGCATTTTTATCTTGTTAACAACGATATTACAAACCCGTTGGCTACGTGTACAGTTAAGTGCTTATTGGATTTTTACTGCTATGCTGACAATAATTATTATTCTATCAATTTCATTAGCGTGGTTATATGTGATTACTCGACCGCCTACAGTGTATTTGGTTGTTGATATCACTCAAGGTACTAACTCAAATTTCAACGAAATAATCAAGAATATTAGTTTTGCGTCTGATCTTCAACACCCAAATAGTAGAAGTGGGCTTAGAGTGTATGGGGGTAACTTTAGTGGAAATCAAGATTGTAGTGACACTGAACAGCTTATCGAACCTGTTTTAATGGAGGATTATTCCACGAAACTTGAAGAAATATTACCCTCATTAAAACCAAAAGGAGAAGCTTCCCTAACAATTGCAGTACTTCATGCATTGAAAGATGACCTTCAAAAGTATAGAGGACCAATAAAGCTTATAGTAATTACCTCAGGAATAAATATCTCTTGTGAGCCACAAAAAGGAGGTATTTTTGAAGAAATTGCTGAGGATATCAAAAAACATACTCGAGATGATATAACAATAGTAATTATTAGTGTTGGTCAACTTGAATCAAATGAGATGGAAGTGCTTACAAATTACGCTAAATCTTATAATGGAAAACACCTAAACACTCTCACAGCTGATACACTGCCGTCCTTGATTCAGGCTCCCCAAAGTTATTTCATTAATTATCCCCAGGATAATAATCCAACTCCGACACCTTGAAAAAGAGAATATTCGGCGTATTTTCTCAGACACACTTATATTCGCTTATTACTATTTGTGTAAGTGTACTAATTGGCTATTTATTTCTTAATCCTCTATGGAAGAAATACTCTCCTCCTTTTCCAATGGTAAGGGTATTTCCTGCTATAACCGCACCAGTTGATGGTCCGTTTTATCTTAGAAACGCTCAGGATGGTTATCACTGGGACACTCAAGATGTATTAAGTATCTGGTTTCATCCGCTAATGTCATCCATAGTGGGAACAATGCCAGATTGGATTCCAAATAATTTTTGGTTTTGGGTTATTAGTCTATTTTTCTCGTTTGGAAGTATTTTACTAACTTATGAGATTATCAAGGTATTTCAATCCCCAGAAGATAAAGTACCTCCTTATTATCTACCTTTGATAATTCTTCTGCCGGGTGGTTTAAGTATTGCGACAGGTAATGCTGAGATACCAGTTCTTTTTTTTTCATCATTATTATTGTTGTCAGTCATTCGATGGCAAAAATGGTGGATTACTCTCATATCAGGATTTCTAGCAATTCTTACAAAACCTAATGCGTTGTATATGGTTCCAATATTATTGGTATATTCGACATCTGCAATACTTAGAAGGGATAAGAAAAAATTGATATACTCAATTTTGGGAATTCTATCTGTGATCTTAGGTTGGATAGCTTGGATTCTTTTCGTTGACCTGAATATTGGAAGAGTGGGAAGCTATTGGGAGGCCAGGGAAATGGCTCGAATATTTGTGGCTGGAAATCCAGTAAATTATTTCTTAGAGTTAGCAAATAGTTTCGCATATAGTGGAAATTTTCGGGATCAAGTTAGATATACAACAGGTCTCATTATTCCATTAATTAATATTTTGATTATTGGTTATGTGACATTCTCGAAAGAATCTCATCGGCTTGGTCAACTTTTTGGCAATTTAACGATGTTATGTATGGCATTATTGCTAGGTAACCCAAATAAGATCATAGTTTATACGACAACGATTCCTGGTTATTTCTCTGTAGGACTCATAATGTTCCATAAAATATTTAATGCTAAGTGGTTGAAAAGTAATATTCATAAATTTGTAATTGCACCGATTTTCATTCTCTATTGTGTATTGATGTTACTTTTTTATGTCATGGGTACTCCTTTAGGCTGGTACTATTGAAAAGATCCTAGACTTTCACCGGATATTACCTATCTGAAGAAAGATCATAGAATTCTCCAAAGTGTCATATAAATCCCACAATCCCCGCTTTTGATTGCGTCAAGGATTTGCCTTTGAGGTAAGACCTCATAGTTCCTCCTTGACGCCAGCGGTGCTTGTGAGGTGGTCACTACTAATGGAGCGATGGAGCTCCACAATCAAAAAGCAATTGGAAGGGGGTGATGCACATGGAAGTCAAAGTCAAATTACACACGCTTTACATAAAGGACGAAGAAACTGAAAAGGAATACCCAATAATAACAATTCGTTCTGCTAAAGAAATTGTTGATTACATTGAAGAGAGTGAGAGAGAAGAAATCCAGAATAAACTAGCCTATCTGGTTTCCAAAGCATTAGAAAAATCATAATCATTGAGTATTCTTCATGAAAGGGGGTGATAAACATGAAATTATTATCAAGAACACTTAAGAAGAGGTTTGCTAAAATCGGTTCTCAGGAAAACGTCAAAGATCCGCTGATCATTGCGAAGTTTTTCAATCCGACCGGCGCAGGGACTTGGTACGCTATGGAATTTGATCCTAAATCAAGAACATTCTTCGGTTATGTATCTATATTTGGGGATTGGAACGATGAGTGGGGTAGTTTTTCTCTCGATGAATTAGAACAATACAGAGGCAAATTTGGTTTTGGGATCGAACGCGATCTATATTTCGGAGAACAGAGATTCAGCAAAATAATAAAGAAATAGTCATCCGGACATTTGACCAGCTGGCTCTCAAAACGAGGGTCAGCTTATTGTTTCAATAATCCCTACTAGACAATCGAATAACAGATATGTTAAATTCCAAGGTGCAAGGGGGAAATATGACACCAGAAACACGATCAAATTCTGCCCCCAAAAACCCATCTGAAATTTTTGGATTTTCAAAAAAAGAGCAGCTGTACTGGCGAGTAAACCAAGAACGCCTGCAAGAAATCTTGTCCGATGAGAAAACGATCATTCATAAAATCTACGAATCATCCAACATGTATGGCGAGTTCCTTTTTATTACTGCTAGCCGCCCCTATGACCAGGAAACCGTCGCCATGACTTTCTTCGGTCTAGGATTTCACGAACATCGTGAACGATGGTTCACTGAAGAGTGGTTTTGGTACCAGACCAATTACTATCCTGAAATGAGAGATGAGCGGATTGACAAGCAAGAAGCCAAGGAGATGATCCAGAATCGTCAGGAGAGCATCCTTCCCTACCTCCACAGACAGGTATTCGAAGGCTTCATCAATCACTTGCAAATTCGAGTTGAACAATTTCACATCCTGCAAGAACGACACACATGTCGCCAAGTGCCCCGGAGTCAGATCGATCTTCTCCCCTTCATAAAAAACCCCTTTCCATTCTTTGCTGGCTCGTTTGAATAGATCGTTAATCCGATTATAGAACTCCTGCGCGTCATCATCGTCGGTCACTCGAAATTCCAGAAATTGACCCGGGCGTGCCGCCTGCCATTCATCGTATAACTTGGCATAGATCAACTTGAAAACTTCCTGGAAAGCATCCACCCCCGCATTTGCTAGCACCAGGTCCTCCAAATCCAGGATCAACCTCTTGAGCGAGAGCATCTCGGTTCGCAGCTTATCAATCTCTGCCAACTCTGTAAGAGTCATCCTTTTTGCGCTGATATCGTGAATCGTCTGATCCACGTTTGGAATATCTGTTAACGAGCGATACAGATTGGGATCGATCCGGTGCAGAACCAATGTTTCCCCGCCATTCGTCCAAACCCCAATCGGCGAGCCTTCTGCATTGCAATAGCTTTTTAGTTGCTCCAGCCCATCTTCGCGCCTCGGTTTCTTTACTTCAACAACAATATAAACCGCTTCCGGATCATCTTCATGGGCGATAACGATATCCGCCCGTTTCTTACTCACTCCCGACCCAAAAAACACCGGCCTTTCTATCTGGATCCGCTCCTTCGGATACCCATAAACATCCATCAAGCGCTTGATATACAACTGCCGAACAATCTCTTCCGGGTGCGCCCGGCGATCCTTATCGCTAGCGATACACTTCAAATAAGGGTTACCCCGCTTCTCGAAAAGCTGCCCCTCCAGCCAATCGATATTATCTTGCTTGAAGCTCGTTAGACTGTATTGTTCTTTTTGTTTGAGGATATCTTTGATTTTATAATCATGTTGTTTCATTAATTTTCTCCAGATTGTGTTCCGGTGGAAATCTAAGCTGACATGGGCATAAATTAAATGCTTCACCTTGGAAATCTTTCATCTAGTATATTGATTAGTTAGATTTTTGTATGCTCGATAGCTTCCCAAGAAATCATTTATCATCCACCAACTCTAAGTTTTTGAGGTAAGGAACGAAGATCTTTGATTGCATTCACAAGATCTGTATAGCCTCGAGGAGATTTGTCGTGAGCCCCTGCTGCGGTCATATTAAGAATTTGGTTTAAACGAACACCAATCTTGGGAATCTTGTTTTCAATTATTTCGCCTACTCTAGGGTTTTTCTCATCTCCCCACATGTATTCAGAAGTCTGATCCTGCCATGAGTGAGGATTAAAATTAGAAGGCCCATACTTAATATAAGTTACCAGATACAGGCGTTCAATAGCCTTTCTTATGGCGCTCCAAGCTAGTTCGAACTCACCATCTTCTGCATATTTCTCAGCTTTTTTCAATCTCTCTGTAACTCGACGATTCCCTTCTTGAAGATAGCAGCCCTTTTTGCGTGAATGCCTAATAGACATTGTTACGTAATCTTCATTTTCTGCGAATTTATGGCTTATATCACGAGCGAATTTATCATTATGAGTAAGAACGACTACTTGGAAGCCCTCAGTTAATAAATACGGTAATAGTGTTTCAGCAAATGTTAAGAAATGATCCTCATCCATTGATTGTACAGGATCGTCGATGATTAGTGATTTATGACCAATGAGTTTTGCTCTAGTAACAAAAGCTGCTATTCCTAGAACGTTCACTTGTGAATCACTAAAGACTCGGAGTGCATCTACCTCTACTTGCCGTTCTCCATCATCTAATAATGCTTTAACTTCAATTTCTACTGGAAACCCCTTGCCTCTAGGAGGAGGAATTCGTAATTTACTAAATGCTGAATATCGATCATTGCGGAGCTTTTCCCAGATTGATCCAATACTTTCGCTAAAATCCAAGCGACGGCGTTCCAAATATACTTCCCTGGATGATTTTATAATCTCCCTCAAGTTTTTTAGTTCTGTTTGTGCCTTATTCTTAGCTTGTTCCCAGCGTATTTCTGCAGCCACGTCGTCAAGATCTTCTTCTAATTCCAGCCACTGTTGACGCAAGTTATATGCGGGATCTTCACTAACCGATGCCCCGACAGCTTTATCTAGTTCTTCGAATAAATTTCCATATGTTTTTGCATTATCAAGTACCTGATCCATTTTTTCAATAAGTGTAAGGCAATCCTGCTTCACATCATCGATATTGATAGTCTGAAGTTGTTCAAGCCCAGACAATCCCAATATTCGTTCACAAGTTTGATCAAACTCAAGTAACAACTCCTTTATACCATCTACGTGTGCGTGTAAAGCATTAGCATCTCCCGCTACTTTATTGTCTGCATCTTCTAAGGCTTTAGACCACACTTCTTCATTCGGTAAATTCGGCAAAAGTGATTTGCGATTATTGAGGATGAAAGTAATCCTTGATTTCAGACTAGTAATTACTTTATCTAGAGCACTAGAGGCGGTGTTGAGTGCAACTTGAGTTGGTTGCCATTTTTCAATCTCTTGAATTCGCTCTGGAGTTAAAGTAAATATCTGGTCATAATTACATAGTGGGCAAATTTGTACTTCATCTGGAGCGACAATGAGACCTATTGAATTAAGAGTTTGAAATGCCTCAGCAATTGCTACTTGGGCTTCTCCAATCAATTCTGCAGCCTTAGAAGCCTGAGAAAAATCTTTGTGTGCATCTACTACTAAGTCTATCTCATCTTGCAGATCCTTTTGTGAAAAGGTTATTTGCAATTGTTCATCAATAACTTTCGTGGGACGAAGCGTTTCTAAGAGAGGAAATTTTTGCTGTCGTTTGACCAATTGTGCTTTCTGGAGAGCTTCACTTATTTGCTCAATGCTTAAGCCTTCTTTGACTTGTTGATATTCCAATTTGGCAACATCAGATAGAGCAGTCTCAAGAGCCGGCTCTAGATCATCGATCGAGCTTTTTTGAACTCTTCGAAGAATTTTCTTAGAATCTCTATTCTTAACTGAAGAAATGAAATTGTCCCATTTCTTAATTGCTACTCCACCAGTTGAAGCTGAAAAATCTTCCAATCTTGTGTCACCAACGACGGATTTCTCAATCAGATATGTTAGCTCATCAAGTTGGAGGAGTCTCTCAAAATAATCTCGTCTTTCAGTGGGCGTACTACTGATAAAAAGCCGTAATGAATGTTGCATCAGCACTGGATGCTCACCAGCAAAGATTTCTTCAATTAAATTTGTCTCTTCGTCGTTACTAAGCTCTTTGCCATCCTTATATACAACAGACTCTGGAACAGAAGCCTGCGTGCATCCATAATCTTCTACCAGGACTCTTTTAAGTGTAAGTTTTTTACCGTCTTCAGAAATTAATTCAACTTCTACCCAAGTTTCTTCCCCATTAGGCCTCAGTTGATTGCAGATACAGTTCTCTAGCTCTCTAGGATTTCCAAGAAGGCTACGCCTAAGAAGTTTTCCAGTAATCAACCATTCGAAAGCCTCTGTTAGGCTGGTCTTTCCAGAACTATTTGAACCATCGATGACTATGAGTTTGCTAGATAAACTGATGGGATGGTCTAGTTTCCGAAAACCCCTGAAATTATTCGGGTGGATTGAGTAAACATAATAAGGATTTTGAACATTTAGTGTAGCTTCAATAGAGAATAGATCGCGCAATTCCTTTATTGACCATTTCTTTAGTGGACTTGATTCTTCTATGTTTTGAAAAAACCAATTACTTCTTTCTAAAAACCACACATCTATCCAATCAAATGGTGAGTCGATATCCTTTCCAGGATAGTTTCTTACATACTTTCCTAAAAGACCGTTTTGTTGAGCGAGTATGCTGATCAATCTATCGTTAGACGGATGGTTGGGCTTTGTGCTTCTAACTTCAGGCATAAGTCACACCTTTATGTTGCTAAATAACACATACCGATTCAGTCGTGATTTTCCAAAAAATATCTCTGGTTTTTGTCCCAAGTAGACTTTGTCCCTCAAATCCGAATTGGAAGAATTTCCTTGGTTTACATATTGGTTCGTAGTATGGCGCAGGAAAACCAATCTAATGACTGGCATATCGATACCGTATAGATTATGCACTAAATGTCACTCCTGAGAGTCTTTGGGGTAGCTAAATAGGCGATTCCCTTATTCTTTACCGTCTGAAGATATTTCTTCCAGCGTAATTTCTTCCATCTCCAAAAGATCCAACGCTGTTCTCCTAATACCGATATCATGCTCTATGAGTAGATCCACCAACTGCTTTCCATTCATTAAAGCGACTGGTGTGGCATCCGGTCGATCGGCTTCTACTTTTGCACCTTTGCTAAAATCACTGGTCGTGATGATCAAGCCCTGCTCATGAGAACCTAAGCTACCTCGAACCTGCTGGACGGTTGGCGATTGAACATTATTTTTCCATTTTTTCGCCTGGACAGCCATTCGGATCTTGATCACTTCTCCCACTACCAAGGTTCCGCGAACGTCAATACCACCATCATTCGTAATTTTTGTAACAACAACATCGTCAAAACCGATTACAACTAATAATTTCGCAATCAGTGCTTCAAATTCAGCCGCTGGTAAAGTTTTGGATTTTAGTTGAGACAACAGTTTTTTTCGTACATCTGCGTTGTGTCGCTGTACTTGAAACGTTAATCCATATCCCATCCATTTTCGTAAGCCTACGTAACCCTTACCGTGCATAACAAACCGCGGCGTTTCCCCCCTCTTTGTATGCCGCTTTATCTCAGTAATGATTTGAGCGTAGAGAGTTGCTTCAGGCGTTTGTCCTTCTGTATGGATGAGATCTAGCTCAAGCATTTTAGCCGTGATATCTTGATAGTGCATCGGTTGCCTGTTACTATGCTTATCAAGGACGACTTCAGCCGCGTCATTAAAGGATAGTGTTGTCGCTGGTCTCTGATCATCTTCGATTTCAGGGCGTTTGCCTTTTATTTCAGAATAGTATTCAGGCAATCCCCATTTGCGCAACGCAAATGTACCAGGATCAGTCCTTTGGAATCTGGATTTTTCTCCATTCTTTTGGATTTCTTTGGCTAGGTTGGCGTTGACAGTCGACTCAGGTGTTTTCCCCTGAGTCTTCCAAAGGCCCTGTTCAAGAATCCTTCGGCAAATATTTTTGTAATGGAGAGGTTCTCCGGCATCTGCAAGTACTTTCACAGCAGCTTCGATAGAATTCATCCCACAACTCAAACAGGAAGCAACAATTAACGAGGAAAATATTATTACCCAACTGTAATATGATTCTCAATGCTCTTGGGGTACGTGTAACAAATATTATACTGCTGAATTTGCTTCTATGAATATGACAAAGCGCACCCATTTCTGGATGCGCCTGCAGCTTGACACCCATATTTTGAAGATCAGTCCAGCTTCACCCCAGGTTTTGCTGATTTCATCAACGATGCAACAAAGCCAGGTGTCAGTTTTGCATGCGATTGGCTTTTATTCTGTTTAATTGCGGGTGAGGATTTGCCATCCCAGATCTGCTCAAGTAATTGACTGACCTGACTCAAGGTCTCAGTCAATTCATCGATCATACCCTTTTTCGCCTCAGGTTGGGACTCATCCAGATTTAGCAGTGCCTCGGTAATGATATGGCGGGTGCTGTACCCCTTTGCCCTCCAGGCTCTGAGCACTTCAAGTGCCTGCGCCCCACGCGGGTTATCTCTGTTGAGCCGGAAACTGATTACTTCGCTCATAATACCTGCAATGCCTTGTATAAACGCCACAATTTTAATCCACCACGCACATTTGCCAGATGGATGCTCTCAATATCATCGGCCAAGATGACGTTTTCGTGCTTCAACATCGGCAACAATCGCTGGTGAAGAAGGGCACAACCACCTCCTGTCAGTATGATTACATCCCAACTCAGCGATCCACCAGCAATCCGCTGGTATGTATCCGCAATGCGATTAATTAGCATATTCGTTGATTCCTGGGCTTCATCTTCGCAATGGTATCGACGCCCACCGCCCTCAAAGACACCGATCGCGATCGCTCGGCGGATCCGTTCCGGTGGTAGCACTGGCGTACCTTTGACCGCTTCGAGGTTATTGGCCCGAAAACTCTCTTCGAAATCGGAAACTACATTCTGGATCCCAATGGGGACACTACGAGCCAGGCTGTAATCCACCTCGCCGCCAGGATTGACTGACAGGTAATCGGTCGTAAACCCTCCGATATCGATTACGAGGGAGCGTCTGCCACTTATATCCGTGTGTTGATAGTGTTGTCCATCTTCGGTCAATAGTACGTTCATCAGCCCTCCCACCGGCTCATCAAAGGTGTTGGCATAAGTAACCCGGAAGTGGCACGCTCGACCCTGGATTTCGACTTCCCATTCACCAATGACGGATTCCATCAAATCATGGCGGAATTTCACATCGCCAGGTGGATGGCTGCCGAAGATCAACACTTCCCTTCCCCGCTCGTAAAGTCGCCCTAGGACAGCAGCAGCGAAGATGCCATAATAATCCCGAGTGTAACGTGCGGAGCCTGTGCGCTGGGTGTGCACGCCGTGCCGCTCAGCGCTTTGTCCTACTACGAATGGCTGGCCATTGATCCTCACGTAATCCGATGACAATTCGGTCGTTTTGGATCGAGACAGGATATTCTCGTACTCCGTTTCAGTCAACGGCTTCAGAGCGTGGGAAAAAGCAACTTCTCCTCGTTCGCGTCGAGCGATCTTGGCTTTGATCACACTGTTTCCAGCGTCTAATACCATGACACTCATGTAAAACCTCCTTTTTAAATATGCCGTTTACGTTTGTAAACGATTCGCGTCTACATTTGTAAACGCACCAAATCAAAAAAACTACTTTGGACCGCAACGACGATCAGAAGTGGTTTCCACGTGTTGTAGGTACGTTTCTAGGGACTGCATCTCGATCAACCATATTTGACCGATTTTGATGCCTTCTAGCTTGCCAGAACGCAATAATCGCCGCAGGTACTGAATGTTATATCTAGTTAGCTCAGCAGCAGCTTGAACAGAGATATATCTTTCTACGAGAAATCCTGTTGAATTCTTTAAAGGGGAAATTGAGTAATTAAACGAAATCATCCCGACTAACCTCATCCCAGCCGCTTGGCAATTCTGTTAATTTGTTGCGCCCTTCAAATCGCAACATGTTTAGAAATTGCTCGACTGGTACTTTTGGTTGTTCGGGACAGATCTTCTTAGGTACACCTACGAAGACCCGTCTCGAACACCGCGGCATCGCCGTGGAAGAGTTTCTGCAAATGATACGTTTTGACCAGCGTGACAAACTCGCAGAGCTCCCCGGCGAACTGTTGCGGGAGCGTTCGAGATGAGTGCTTTAAATACACAAACCCTTTCTGAAATTTCAACCTTACAAGTCATCGACAATCACATCAC
>JBAUBP010000019.1:0-3973 GCA_049676905.1 Bathyarchaeia archaeon | reverse complement strand
TCCCATCATGTCCGTCGGAGTCTTCTTCCATATCAACATCTCGAAAGCTCCGATCCCGGTAGTCTTCTCAAAATAGATTATGTAAAAATTATACTCGAACTCCATGATCTCTTTGATAGCTAGATCTGGATTATTCACTGAGCCTAGATACTGTTTGGCGAGATACTCGGCCTGATCAATAGTTAAAGGTTCTCCAGTATATTGAGGAACATAATCGCTGCCCATCATTCCGCCTTGAGGAACATAACCGTCATCCATCATTCCCCCGTCCATCATTCCGCCTTGAGGAACATAACCGCCATCCATCATGCCTCCGGTCATGGGGGAGTAACCACCGTAATAGGCGCTCATTGTGATTAGGGGCGATATTACTGCAATTCCTAACAAGCCGATAATAACAAGGGCTATTCCAAGAATAATCCTGTCATTCATAAGATTCGCCTATCATTTTTCTCTTCCAACTATATTTCATATCCCTATGCCATAAACTTTTCATCTTACATTTCAATAATTTCATATTAGAAAATATTACATTTGATGATATGACATTGAAATAATAATGAAACATTAACTTACGAATGTCAAACTCTATGTGTCGAACGCGCGTTCTTAATTCATTTCTCGATTGGAAGGTCGTCTCTGTTGCCCCATTCCTCCCATGGGCCGTCATATAATCTCGTATTGTAGCCTAGCAGGCGCGCGTGCGAGATATGTTGAGTCCCTATTATTGGCGTTTAGAGAGAAAGTTCTTCTTTTAATGGAGATTCGGTTTTCTTTCATAGCTTTGGTTTGAATCTTCTCAGGAGAAGAGAGTTAGTCACTACTGAAACTGAACTGAAAGCCATTGCCACAGCAGCAAATATTGGATTCAACAGAATCCCAAAGAACGGATAAAGAAGACCTGCACCTACAGGGATAAGCGCTGAATTATAGAAGAATGCCCAGAAAAGATTCTGCTTGATCTTACTGACGGTCTTTTGGCTTAATTGAATCGAAGCCACAACATCGCGGAGGTCATCCTTCATCAAAACAATGCCTCCGGTTTCCATGGCTACATCACTACCGCTCCCAATCGCTATGCCTACGTCTGCCTGAGCCAGGGCTGGGGCATCATTGATTCCATCACCAACCATCCCGACGAACTTTCCTTCGTTCTGAAGTTTCTTTATCTCATTTGCTTTGTCTCCTGGGAGCACTTCAGCTAAGATACGACTAACTCCGATTTTTTTAGCCATTGCATTGGCAGTCCTCTTATTATCTCCTGTAAGCATCACAACTTCTAATCCCATCTTCTGCAACTGCTGGATAGCTTCTACTGAGTGTTCCTTCAAAGTATCTGCTACAGCGATTATTCCCAAAGCCTTACTATCTATTGCTGTGATCATGGCAGTTTTTCCCTCAAGTTCTAGTCGACTGATTTGGTTCTCTAAGGCGTCAGCAGATATCGTATTGTCAATCATTAATCTGCGATTCCCAACAATAACTTCTTTACCCTCAACATTTGCTTTGACTCCATGACCTGGTATTACGTTAAAATTCTCCAGCTCTGGAATTTTTAATCCTCTCTCTTCAGCTCCTTTGACAATAGCTTGACCAAGAGGATGTTCAGATCCTTTTTCAGCTCCTGCTGCAAGTGTGAGAAGTTTGTTCTCATCAAAATCTTCTAGCGTGATTACATCAGTTACAGACGGCTCCCCTTTCGTCAGAGTACCGGTCTTATCGAACACTATTGTGGTCAGTTTTCTAGTCTTCTCGAGATTGTCTCCTCCCTTTATTAGTAAACCATTCTCGGCGCCTTTACCTGTTCCAACCATTATTGCTGTTGGAGTTGCTATTCCGAGGGCGCATGGACATGCGACTATTAGTACAGCAATGAATATTGTTAGTGAGAAATTGAAGTTCTGCGATCCCAAGATATACCAGAATGCTGATGAAAAAATGGCTATGAGAATTACTGCAGGAACGAAATATGCAGAGACTTGATCGGCAAGTCGCTGACTTGGTGAGCTGGATTGTTGGGCTTCCTCAACTAATTTGATTATTTTGGATAACGCGCTATCTTGACCGAGCTTGGTGGCTTTGACTTTGATTAATCCTTCCTTATTGATGGTTGCCCCGATCACTTCATCATCTATATCTTTCTCGACTGGGATGCTTTCACCAGTTAACATCTTTTCATCGATAGATGCGTGTCCCTCGATAATTATTCCATCAACAGGTATTTTTTCTCCTGATCTGACTATCACTATTTCATCTTTCTGTACCCTCTCAACTGGAATCTGTTCCTCCTTATCATCTCGGATAACTTTGGCAAGTGTAGGCTGCAGATTCATAAGTTTCCTGACTGCTTCGGATGCCTTTCCTTTAGCTATATCTTCCAAAAGTTTTCCAATTAGGATCAAAGAGATTATCAATGCGGCAGTGTCGTAGTACACTTTCCCAGATGGGAAAAGCCCTGGCATAAAAGTGACGGCAGTACTGTATATCCATGCTGCTGAAGTACCAATGGCTATTAGGGTATCCATATTGGCTGTAAATTTCTTTAGTGCATCAATAGCTCCCTTATAGAATCTCCATCCGACTATGAATTGGACGGGAGTAGCAAGAAGGAACAGGAATATGTTGTTTAAGTTTGAAGGCAATATTGGGATGAATGAAAATATGAAAGTAGGTATGCTCAAGGCCAAGCTGAACGCTATAAGAACTTTGAGGTTTCGTAGTTCTACCTCTGGGGCTTCAAAAGTTTTGAGACATGCTTCACTGCAAAAATAATAGGTTTTAGCTCGTATCTCTTTCTTGAAAGGTGGATTATTCTCATCCACAAACATGCCACATATAGGATCTTTCGCCATTTTTGCTCACAGATTTTATCTCACATTATACTAAAAGACCCAGTATTAGCTTGTTTATTTACAAATGCAAAATAGGATAAGAAAGTAAAAATGTTGAAGCGTGCACTATAGTTCCTTTTGGGCTTATGTATCAAATTTGGATTTTTGCTTTGTATTTTTCTTTATAAGTTGTCAAGCATGTCTTACAACAGAAGAATCTTTCTCCATCCATGATTTTGAGAGTTACGACGTCGCCTCCAATCGTTTCTTTGCAATAGTCGCATCTCAGTGATACTTTAGTGGTAGGTTTGATCGCTACTCCTTGCTCATCTTTAAGAGTCTTAGTTATCATTTGAGTTGAAAGTACGTTGACGCCATCGGTCGCTCCTATTTTGTCGGAAATGATATGTTGTATATTATTGTAGTCAGTATCTGAGATCTTTACCAGTAAATTGCCTTCGCCTGTTGTGATGAATACCCCCTTCACTTCTTCAAGCTTAGCGAGCTCAGATGCCGTAGCACTTAATTTAGGCCCTTCAACTTTTAGCCAAAGTAGAATATTTACAATCTCATCTAATTTATCCATATTATATATCGGCGCTATCCTCGAAATCAAACCAGATTCCATGATCCTCCTGAGCCGAGCATCAACCGTAGGCGCACTGATATTTACTTCTCTTGCCAATTGCCTTAATGACTTTCTGCCATCTACAGAGAGTGCTTTTAAGATAGCTGCATCAACTGAATCAAGTTTAAGCGGCATTTTTGTCGATCAAATTGTTCTTGTACTTGCCTAATAAAGACTTTACAAATGTAAAATGTGACCATACGCGAGTGAGGACACTTGATGGTTCGGGCTATTAGCGTGTTTTAGATTTTGCACTTTCTTAACTCCTTATGTGGTGTATTGTTCCGGATTCTTTTCGAACGATTCTTTGCATCCACTGTTACAGAAGTAGTACATCTCTCCTTTGTACTCACTCTTTAATTCGGTTTTCTTTTCATCAACATTCATTTTGCAGACAGGATCTATTGCCAGGCTATATCACCTCCTTGAACTCGTGCGCATCATCTGGAAGCGTGTCAATAGCACGCGCAGTAATCGCATTCTAGTTAGTAAGATGTTGAGCAAGATATTACTA
>JBAUBP010000018.1:0-1553 GCA_049676905.1 Bathyarchaeia archaeon | reverse complement strand
ACCGTACACATTTCACAATCTCTTGGATCTGCCTGATATCTCCGATAAAAAATGCCGTTTGCCTTGGCCTTGTCTGTATAAAACTTAAGCCTTTTACCCATAGGACACACATACTGATCTGCTGCTTCATCATAGGTAAAGTCTTCAGAACTGAATTTCCTCCGCCTCCTGTCTTTTGATGATTTTTTTACTTCAAGTCCCGGATGTCTTTTTCGATATTCTTTGTCCGGTATATAGGCATCAATTTCCTCTTCCTCGCATTTCTTTATGCTCTCACTACTATGATATGCCGTGTCTGCGGTCAAAATTGCATCCTTAAAATAATCATCTCCCTTCCCGATCGCCTTCATGTTCTCTTGCGCTCCAGTAACTACCGGCTCCAAATGATAATGATCCTGTCCCCACCCAAAGACTTCTCCCGCTGCGATTACCTGGTGTTTTGCATCAACCAATGCCTGTCCATTATATCCTTGAATAGTCCCATGCGTTGTAGTCATCATCGCCGATTCATTGTCGGTTACATTGCTCCGTACTTCCTTGTACTGTTTGCCCGGCTTCGGTTCATTCTCCTGAAAAAAATTCTCTATCCTCGCTGCCTGTTTCTTGAGCCTTTCTATATGCGTGGCTCGCTTTGTTTCTTCTGATGCATCCTTTCCCTGCCTCTTATCTGCTTCAATCTGCTCTTCAAGCATGTAGGCTACCCTGCGCTCAATCTTCTCCTTCTTTTCCTTTAATTTAGAGAGTGTACCGCTCCAACGCATTGATGCATTTGATGGCAGCTTGCATCCATCAAGGGAGAACTCCGTTCCACCAAGAAGGTTCACCTCTTCACATACCAGCAATACATCCCTGAACAGTGGCTTTATCTCTTCTTTCAGATTTGATACAAATGCTGCTATGGTGCTGTGGTCTGGTTCCTGCCAACACGAAAGTGCCATGAACGTTACATTTTTCTTGCATTCCCTTTCTATTTTCCTTGAATGTATTATCCCCCGTGAATATGCTAACAATATTATTTTAAGTAAAATCTTGGGATTATAGGCCCTGCATCCCGTTTCATCATTTTTGAACTTGGCATCAAATCGTGACATATCCATGCGTTCCTCTACCAGTACATTGATTGCAAACTCCAGCGTCCCCGGCGCAATCTGCTCTGAAAGTGAAAGAGGTATGAGTACATTCTGGGAATAATTGTAGTGCTTATACTTTGCCATAGTTCCTCCCTGCTTATAATGGATTACCAGATACTGGTGAGTCTACGTGCCTCTCTTTGCCCTATCCATCTGCATCTTTGAGTGCTTTATTGCTAGTGCTACCCACTCATCCACAAGCACACGGAAACGTTTGTATTCAGCGATTTGCTCTCCGATCTGGAGAACAAACTCAGAGCGTACATAGTCGGTACGGCTTTTCATCTTATGGGTATAGCTAAGCTGATAATAAGCACCGGTCTTTTCTTGGGGGTTATGGTACTGGCAGGTGAGAGATCCCGGTCTCATCTCGTCTATGGTTTGCAGTTCCTGCTTAATCTGTTTAATTCTTTTCTCAAGTGC
>JBAUBP010000017.1:0-4994 GCA_049676905.1 Bathyarchaeia archaeon | reverse complement strand
CTATGGATACCAATTATAATTTACATGTATTGGAATACTTTTCGTGTCAGTGTAGGTTTTATTTGATTGTTTATCATGGAATGTGATTAAAAGTTCAATATCTCCAAAATCAACTTAAAGTCTTTACGCTATAGTGCATAACAAATACTGGCGTGCACACCATAGATAGAACAGTTAGATTTATGTGAAAATCGATTATGATATTAAGATGTAAAGGGCATGATTTGAGGAATGAGTCTTTGAATACTAGGATCATTTTTAGAATTAGTACGGTTATCATAATTTTGATAATATCGCTATTCAACTTAGCAGAAGTTCAAAGTGAGGAAATAAAATGTACTGTCGATCCAGCCATGAATCTTGTTCGTATGCAAATTATGATGCAAGCAGATTGCAGTAACCTAAATGCTAGTGGCAAACAGATACTGGAACGGCTTAACTATCAATTTGAATCTCAACAAATGAGCCAAGGAATAATTCAACAGGCTAAACTAGTATTCACAAATAGGCTACAACTAATGCTCGGAAGCAATATCAGTGTTGATAGCTTTAACATGACTTATCGATATACTGTTGAGAATCAGACATTCAAATTAAATGCTAATATGACCATAAATGGGCCAATAAGTTACAACGGATCGAATTACATTGTCAGAGCACATTGGCGTTGGATAAATGCTTCTGGTGACTGCGAATTTGAACATCAGCAAAATAGACATCGATTCAATTTTGCAAAACTCATGGGTCTAGACCTATCCCGATTCAATACACCTTTGGAACAATGGACTAGAGAACGAGATCAAAACCAAAACATGACAATATATTCACTTACAGTTACATCATATAACACAAGCACAGTATATGGAAAGATCCTGATAGACCCCACTCAACTGATAGAGACGCCTGGCGAAACTTTCGCTGCAGGTGATCTGATTCAACTGGGATCAACCCCGATACCAGAGTTCGAAATTCTTTACTTCATGCCAATGCTTCTTCTAACACTTCTTATATCACTGACTATGTTGAAGAAGCTTCAATCAAAAAAATAACTACTGTTTTTTATTTAGCGTACGCTATTCCAATGGTATTTTTTTATGCGTTCTCCATTTCGAAGCATACGTTATTTATAACTAAAAAATAATCTTAATAATTGAGTAGCTAGCTGTCAGATTAATTTGTATGTTTAAATGTTGCGTTTGAACGCTCTTAATTGGAAGATTTTAAGTGCAAATTTCATTGTAATAGGTTATTTAGAGTTGATAGACTTGATTTGGCTAAGTAAAACCATGAAGAAAAAAATAGGCATAGTAATGGTTGCTGTAA
This sequence comes from Bathyarchaeia archaeon, assembly GCA_049676905.1. Lineage (GTDB taxonomy): Archaea > Thermoproteota > Bathyarchaeia > 40CM-2-53-6 > RBG-13-38-9 > RBG-13-38-9. The sequence continues at coordinate 3,671 of JBAUBP010000017.1, read as the reverse complement.
CTCTTTTAGCATTTGGGAGCTTATCCGCAAATGCTGTAGAAGCGGCTTTATCAACCAGCAATATGACAGAACTTACCGGGGTTTTGTCATATAGTAGTGGGCGATTTACTATAGATGGAGTGACATTGCATTTGGGCCCTCACTGGTATCTCACTACAGCTCAATCAATCTATGACTATGATGGCGATGGCAATTTAGAAACTATTTTTGAAGAACTTCAAGGCCTTATAGGAACTACAGTTACTGTGGAAGGGCACTTACAATATGATAATTGGCTAAGTGTATTCTACATAAATGGCTATCTATATAGAGAACCTGGAATGCCACCATGGCAAGTCGTATAGAAAGAAATCAATAGATAACCCAATATTGCTGTGTACCATCTTTCCCTTTTTATTTTTTTCTAAAAAAAGAGAGCGCGCGCATCACGAAGAGAATATTATTTTTCTAATTGTGTGTGTGTGTGTGCTCACCAGCTATGGCACACACACACTATGAATGTCTGCGACGCGCTGCGCTTGTCATAGTCATTGCACATTATATCGGATATTGGCTATCAATAGCACTGAAAAAAAGTGTTTTATCAGTAAGAGTAGGAAATAACTGGACACATGAGGTTTTCGTGGTTGCGAATCTTTAAACTCCTTCTGTTAACTATCTTGATAGTAGTATTTTCAACAATGATTTTTCCAGCTAGATGTGCATTCACTGTTCCGCCAACCTTGGACCTTACGGCTTCCTCGTCATGTAGCGGCGCTACTGATGTGGTCTACGCATTTCACTCAGAGAATCCTAATGGAGATTTGTTAGGAACCGTGGTCGCTTTCTCAGTAATAATACCCGACGGGTACTTGATCAATCCAGCCTATCTTACTTCTACACCAGATATTGTCGTAATGACAGGCAGTTATGGCGATATGGGCGGACCAATCAAAGGCTATCTGAAGCTTCTTACCACAACAATTCCAGGACAATTCGATCTTTATGCCAATGATGTTCCGACTCCTGACGTGTGGAATTTGGCGGGAAATGTGATAATTACCATTCCCGGAAACATCCTAGGTTTTCCGAATGTGTACTTGAATATTGGTGAATTCGTTGACCTGAGTTTCATCGCTGGATTCTTCATTAACCCCACAACACCAGGCGTCTATACATGGACAGCTACAGCTACGGCTCCTGATGCTGATGTTACATCTTTTGTTCCAAGATCTGGCTTCACGAATCAAGTCTTGATAGAAGTTTGCGCGGTGGGTGGCTACATCGCACCTATTAATAAGATCACTATCCTAGCACCTTACTTGGCTTTGGCTGCAATATTAGGAATAATGACCACGATAGTTATTGTGAAGAGAAGACCCAAAGCTAGCTATAATCTCGCCGGTTAACTCACCAGTGGGTTCACCATTAACCTCACCGAAACCCCACAACCCAACAGAATCGAACAATGAACACTAATTATTATCAAAATTTGAGCTGAGAAAATATCAACGTTGAACACACCCTCCAAAAACAGACCTCAACGTCAAACCTCAACGTCAAACCTCAACGTCGGAAACAGGCACCTCAACGTGCCCAGCTAAAACCCACTACTACCTATATCCCCCCTTAGATGGTGAGAGCATCCAAAATTGAACCGTTTGTGCAATTAAAATTGCAAATTAATGATAGATTCACTTAATTATCTAAATGCATACCATCCGACTCACCTAAAGACTTCAAAGCAGCCGGTACACACACGTGAAAAAACCGAGAAACAAAGTCCAAGTATGGAAGATATTTTAAAAGAAGAAAAGCGCAGACTCGATGCAGATTCTTCTGAGCGCCGAGCTAATCTGAAAGAGACGTAAGATTTTCATACATGTTAGGAAGACCTGTTTACAAAATTAAGAGAGGATAATTTTGTCTGAGAAGAAATACATATTCAAGTTTGAGGACTATATCGATAAGCCCATCCCAGCAATGGGTAAATTTACCCGGAAAATGATACTCGACTCCGAAACTGTTGGAGCAAAAGAACTCACTTTCCTATATGGAAGATATGATAAAGGAGCCGTAGGTGCAGATTATGAAAAGAAATGTTCACATCCTAATTCCGAGGAGATTCTATACATTACAGGTGGTAAAGGCTACGTCGGTATCGATGATAAAGAGCATTTAGTTGAGAAAGGGGATACGATATGGGTGCCAAAAGAAGCAATTCATTGGCTCTATAATCCGTTTGATGAACCGTTCGAAATGCTATGTGTATATTCCAGGGCATCTTTGAAGGAAGCAGGTTTAGTAATTCACGAATAGATTCAGTGGTTTCTACTTTGCTATAGTGGTTTGTGTCACGTGACACAAACAAGTTATGGCTTTTGCAAAATGAATTCTATCTGGTTCTATGCACGAAAGACTTTGAATATCGGATGATCATTAGAGAGCGGTCTTATTCCATATTCCTGTCTCATGCTATAAGATACATAGGCGTCTGCCAAAGCACAAGCCGGATATATCTCAGGAGCCCTTCTACCAGGACCGTATAGTAAGAAATTAGCACCCATTATGATTGGCGTAACATGCGCAACTGCATTATTAATTCTATAAGCTAGATGTTCTTGTTTTTTCCTTGAAGCCCATCTGTCCACTGCATTATGTATCCCAGCACCTGATGGGAGTCCAAATTCTTTTTTGACCAAGTGACAGGCTTTTGCGATTGGACCTGGATCCGGTATATCTAGTACTGTTGTGTCAACAAGCATTTTTTCTACGCCAGCTTCCTTTGCAGTAGTGAGTAAACCTTTCTTTTCCGGTGAGTCTCTAAGTGTTGACAATTTACCTTCGATTGTCATGTTTCTTGGATTATAGGTTAACATTATCGCGGCTTTGATCTTCGCATCTTTGATTGCATCAATTTCTTCTTGCTTGACTTCTGGACTTATTGAATTGAATACGGCACGATCTGAAAGCCCTACTTCGCTTACATGTTTTGCTGCAGCAATTCTCACTGTTCCTGTTGTGCCATCAATGAGAAATGGGCCATCAATTTTTTCAGAAACAAAATCTATAAACTTTATTATGGCTTCTGGCCATGCGCCACAGACATCGACTAACCTAGGGTTTCCAGTCTTCTCGCTACTTTCTGCTTCTATACGCAGATTTTCTTCAGCTTTTTCTTTGTCAAATGTTCCTTCTTCTTCACTTGTAATCACTTTATCGCCATGATAGAAAATGCTCCCAATCATGACTGTTGCCAACTGTCCAGGTTGGCCACCGATTTTGACACCGCCAATATCAAATATTTTTTGTTCAGTCTCGAATTTGAACACATGCAACACTTTCCTGCATTTCTTCTAAAGTCGGAGTGTAGGTTGCTATTAAATTAAGATATTAAAGCTATTCGTGATGTTCGGATACTGACTATCAGATCTAGTGGAAATTTTTTTGCAGTTGATGTCTGCTTGATGTGCTTAACGGTGATGTCCTGATGGTCATCCTTTGTATGGCCTTTGTCTATACTCGCATGTGAGCTGACATTCTATGCAATTATGATAATCAGAAATTGCTTGACCTATAACGCCTGATACAGATTTTTTTGGAATCATCATGAAAGTATCAGTCAGCCGCACTCCAATTTTTTCTTGTACAGCCTCTTTAGAGAATATGCCGAAGATCTTCTCTTGTTCCTC
>JBAUBP010000016.1:0-3419 GCA_049676905.1 Bathyarchaeia archaeon | reverse complement strand
CCGCCGCTGATCTAACAACAATAAGGCATTTAGGGCAAACATATTCAACCGCAGGATTAACGGGAGTTGATGTTTGTCGATCCTCTGAAGAGGGGAGAGGATCCGCATAGATATTATCTAGAGTCTGGAGAACTACCGCAACATCACATTGAGGACATTTTATTGGTGGTAAAAAAGCAGTTTTTGTGTTTCCATAGAAATGTTCCTTAATCGCCTCTCGTGTTGGCTTATGTTTTTCAACATCCAATATTTCGCGTTTCTTCAGTTCTCTTTTGGCTTCGTCGCTAAGACCTTCCCAACTAGTAATCGTCTTGACTTTACTTTCTGATGTTGTTATTCTACCTCCGAGACCGTCCTGCCACCATTTAGTTGATGTAGACGGTTTATCTTTGACAGGACTTGCAAATCTGTCTGAACCACAACGATGAATAGCACCTCTCCTATATGGTGTTGAGCAGTGTGCGCAATAACTGATGTTAGGCAGAATTGTTTTTTTCAGTTCTAATCACTTTCATATCCAATCATGACCAGCCTGGCAGAGGCCGGAGATTCAAATAATATGAAAAGGGAAAAGTTAGTTAAGAACCATTTGATTCATGGTCGCTGTTTTTATTTGTCTTTGGGCAAGCATTAGAAAAGCAGGCTTGATCTTCATGAATTTTATGACTGGAGATTGGTTAATTTATTCATTTGCTCTTAACATGATAGATATGATTGGTCTTCAGACTGTTTCAGGTTTTATGGCTGGATTCGCTTTTACTGGAACTATAGTGGTTCTTACTGGATTAGGAGATCCGAGTGCATTCTTGGCGCAAATCGGTTTGATGATTTTGTTTGTCGCAACATTAGTTTTCTTAATAGCGTTATTCGAATTACACTTGATGAATATCGATATTTGTATCCACTCACCCCTATCTATTATTTCGTCATGTCCCAGCCGATGGATTGTCGTTAATAGAACCATGTTTATTGGGAGTTTTCTAGTGGTATCATCAATCCCTGTCATGTTCCTTCTTCAGAATCTTAAACTGTTGTTTGCATTATCAATATCGATATGCGCTTTCGGGTATTTGCGTGTCTATTTTTCTCGTTGGAAACCTGTAAGAAGAAAGATGGAAGCAGAAGGGATCGTATAAAAAACACACACCCTATTTGTGTGTGCTCACCAGCTAAGGCTCGTTCACTGTCATGATCTGACTACCGGGGAGAGGTTAAGAGTTTAACTAGCAGAATAACCGATTGTGTGGTGGTGTTTGATTTTGCTCAGTTATCAGGACTTATTCGATTATTTCAAAAAAGAGCGAGAAGGGCTTGTCCACATCTTTGAAACTATGTCTGAGGAAGAGTTTACAAAGAATCGGGGATTGAGCTTCGACAGTATTAAAGACGTTTTCGTTCACACCGTAATTGTTGAGGACAACTGGCTACACTATAGAGCGGCCGGATTGGGAGAGAGCACCCAAAAGGTGGAAGACTTCAGAAACCTGCAAGAGATCATGGAATACATAACCGAGGTAGACACCAAGACTACCAAACTCTTCAACACTATAACTTCGAATGACCTCAAGAAGGGGGTTAAGCGAGTTCCACCAGATGGTAAAGAGATCGTGTACCAGCTCGGCGATGTACTTTACCACATACCGATCGAGATAATTCATCATTATGGAGAGATCTTTGCTGAGCTTTGGAAGATCAACAATAATGCGCCTTACTATTCGTACCTAGACTACACAGGAAAAAACCGTAGCATGTAGATACTAAATCAGCACGCGTTAATTTCTACAATTCTAGCAAACGCGCTAGTTCAGTTTTGGATGTTCTCACCAGCTAAGGCACACACACAAAAATAATTGTTCATCGCATTAAGGAAAGTTTATAGTGTACACTCCAAAGGCAAAATCAAAAGATTCGATGAAGAGTTGAATGTTGATATACTCCAAATATACACTATCTACTATTCTTTTTTCTGCAACTTTAACGGTTATGGCAGGCTCAATTATAGCTCCCGTATTGAATTTAATGAGAGATGGATTAGGTATTGATGCAACTTCTGTAGGTCTTATCATAACCACTCATGCACTATTCATTGCTTTTTTTAGCCCGCTCATTGGAAGTTTGATTGATAAGGTGGGGACAAGAAAACCGTTCATTTTTGGATTAATTATTTATGGTCTAGCTGGCGGTTCTGGATTATATATTACGTCATATTGGCTTCTAATTTTTAGTAGAGCCATCCTTGGAATAGCTGTTGCTGCTTTCTTTACTTCAATCACAGTGATAATTTTAAATCTATATGAAGGGGCAAAAAGAGAAGAGGTAATGGGTTGGCGTGGGAGTGCTAATACTTTAGGCGGTGTCATTTGGCCATTAATCGGAGGTTTTCTTGGAAGTTTCTCATGGCATCTCCCCTTTTCTATGTATCTAGTAGGCATACCACTGGGGATAATTGCTCTAATTACTATTCCTGAAACACAGAATAAAGATTTCAAAGAAGTAGGTCACGAAGGGTCAATAATTAGCGTTTTCAAAAATAATTTATTACTTTTTGTTATTTATGGCATATTGTTTCTTGCGATGATGTTACTCTATATTATTGTGGTTTTTCTTCCTCAATTGTTGGAAGGATTTGATGTTTCTAATCCTTTATACATCAGTTTGTTTCTGTCAGTTTTAGCTCTTTCAGCAGGTTTAACATCTTTCAATTATGGAAAAATAAAATCAGTACTTTCCTATAGATTAATTGTTCTTGTTTCTCTCGCTTTATGGGCGATTGGATTTCTTTCAATTTCTCAAATTGCTAATATATGGATCATCGTAGTTTCAGTCGCACTTTTTGGAGTAGGTCAAGGGATAATAGTTCCAGCTGCAATGGTCTGGATAGGTGAGTTAGTTCCAGTTTCATTTAGAGGCAGAATCATATCCTATCTGGGATCATTCATGTTCATCGGCCAGTTTTCATCTCCCGTCATTTTTGGTCCTTTATCTTTTTATTTAGGACTAAAGGGTGTTTTTCTTACAGCAGGAGTAATTTGCACTTTTCTATTCTTTTGTTTCTCATTTTACCTAAGGAATGAGCACACACTTAATAAAAAAATCTGTTAAGAGCTAGAGATGGTCATAGCTGGTGAGCACACTCACCGGGAGATTTCAGAAGAAGTGGTAAGGGCTTCTCCGAATATAATGACAAGTAGAAACTATGATAGCTTTGTATTGGGCTCTTCAAGATTTGCGCTCCCAAACCAATTTCCAAGTGAACGTTGCGCCACCGTAAGGGAGTGGCGGCGTTCTTAGTGTCAACTGGTTCCCAGAAAACTCTGCAAACCGTGTCTGAGCCGTCCCTTCCCAATTGGGAAATGAACTTCCTTCTATATGGTGAATTACGATTTCTTTCTCTTCGTCTATCTCGTACGCACCAAAGT
>JBAUBP010000015.1:0-2859 GCA_049676905.1 Bathyarchaeia archaeon | reverse complement strand
AGTCCAGAGAGATTCGTACTTTTTAGGGTAAGGACTGATAACAAGATGTTCATGTGGTTCGAATTTAGTCAAAGCACGTTTTGTGTCTATTAGTATTCTGGCGTCGAGAGCGAGGGCATTCTTCTCATTTATGAATAGTGGGTTGATATCTACCTCTTTCAACTCTGGAAAATCAACCAGCATTTGAGAAAATTTTATCAGCAGTTCCTCTAACAATGCCAAATTTGCGGGAGATGCATTCCTGTAGCCTTTCAATAGTTGATAACATTTTGTTTCTTCCATTATCCTTTTTGCCAATGTTGAGTTTAATGGCGGTAGACCGACCGCCACGTCTTTGAAAAGCTCAACCCCGATGCCACCCATGCCAAATAAGACGGCTGGGCCAAATAGTGGATCAGATTTCGATCCTAGAATAACCTCGTAGCCATTAGTTTTGATCATAGGTTGAATTGTGACTCCTTGAATCTCAGCTTTCGGATTGAATCGTTTAGCATTAGCCATAATCTTATCGAATGCTTCTTTGAGTTGACTTTCGGAGTTTATGTCAAGCATAACTCCTCCAGCATCAGTTTTGTGAATTATCTGCGGAGAGAGTATCTTCAGAACGATAGGGTATCCTATATGTGTGGCTTGGGATATTGCATCCTCAAATGTTTTTGCTACTAACGTCTTCACTACTGGTATATCATAATATTCCAGCAGCTGCTTAGCCTCGACTTCGGTTAATATTTCACGGTTTTCCTTTGCAGCGCTTCGCATTATTACAGTAAGTGGTCTTCTTGGTGGCACACTACTTGGTGGCAGTTCTTCAGGCGTCTCATAGAGTAGCTCCAGATTTCTCTTGTACTGATACATGTACATGTATGTATTGACGGCTTGTTCAGGTGTTGAATACGTTGGGATACCATTTTGATTCAGAATGTGATTCGCTTCTTCTACCTGCTCACGACCCATAAAAGATGTCAGGATTGGTTTTGAAAAATTAGAATACTTGAGTTTGCATTGTTCGACTATTCGTTTGGCAATCTCAACTGGATTTTCTCTTCCTGTAGGTGTGTGGATTATCAGTAGACCATCGATGTTTTCGTCTTCAAGACATGTTTGAAAAACGGAATTGTAGCGATCGTCTTGTGCATCTCCAAGTATATCAATCGGATTGCCTTTGCTCCAGTAGTAAGGCAATATACTGTCTAGTTTATCCATCGTTTTCGGGCTGAGTTTTGCAAGTTTGCCTTCTCTGGAGATTAGCGCATCGGTAGCCATTATTCCGGGGCCTCCAGCATTTGTGATAATTGCTAGGTTCGGGCCTTTTGGGATTGGCTGCACTCCTAATACTTCGGCAATGTTGAATAGATCCGCAATTTCTTCTACCCTTACTATGCCCGCACGTTTGAACGCCGCATCATAGATCACGTCCTCTCCGGTGAGAGAACCTGTATGGGAAGCTGCAGCCTTTGCACTTTCCCCGAATTTTCCAGCTTTAACAACGATTATTGGTTTAGTTCTTGCAAAGTGTCTCGCTGCACTCATGAATTTTCTTGCATCAGTTATTCCCTCAATGTACATGAGAATGCTACTGGTCTTTGGATCAGTGCCGAAATAATCGATCAAATCTCCAAAATCGACATCGATCATGGATCCTATGGATACAAAGTTGCTGAATCCAATATCCTCTGTAATAGCCCAATCAAGAATTGCTGCACCGAGCGCCCCACTTTGTGATATGAAGGCTATCTTACCTGGCTTCGGCATTCTGGTTAGGAATGTAGCGTTAAGTCCAATGCTTGTTTGTATTATGCCCAAACAATTTGGTCCAATAATGTTTAGGTGATATTTTCGCTTAATTTCCAGAATCTTATCTTCTAACGCTTTACCTTCATTCCCAATCTCTTTGAACCCAGCAGAGACTATTATGATCCCTTGGATTCCAGCTTTACCACATTGTTCAACTATTTCTGGAACAGTCTTTGCTGGTGTTGCTATTATGGCTAGATCAACTATTTCTGGGACTTGTTCTACGGTATTGTAAGTTTGTAAAACTAGAACTTTGGTTTTATTGATATTGACCGGAAATGTTTTGCCTTTATACCCTGACTTTGTAAGGTTATTCATTAGAATATATCCAATAGAACCTATCTCGTCACTAGCTCCAATTATCGCAATGCTCTTGGGCTTGAAAATTTTATCAAGACTTAACGTGGCCAAGTCTAAATCCGGCAACTATCATATCGGTTAACCACATTATATATCCATAACTAGCGTGCGCCAGCCCTTCACAAGAAAGAATAAACGAAATCAGCTACATTATAGATGTGACAGGTAGCTTATTTTTATACATGTTGACAGGTAGCTGACAGGTAAAACAGGTACAGGTAGATGCTCTACCTGTCAAGCTATTTTCTGACAGGCTGTAGCCGTAACTCGCAGGAGTTTATATGTGGGCCTGATAGAATATTGCCGAATAACAGCGTTTCATTACTACTGAAACGCAATTTAACAGATAGCTCAAAACAGTATTATTCTGTTAGAATAACTTCATTTTAAAAGAATTTCATTCTCCTAAATGAGTTAGATGTGTTCTACCCAGCAAAATCTTTCAGTCAACCTGCAAAAAATCCTACCTGTATTATTTTCTTAAAATATAATGTTTAAACAGTATATCTGAATGAATGAACATTTTTTATTAGCCATAAAGCATCTAGCCAGGCGATCTTTATGTCAAGTGAGTAAACTGCCTTAGAGTAAATCAAAATATTGGATGTCCAACGATAGAATTCGAATCTATTTTTAGAAAAGCAAAAGCCATTTTGAATAAGCCAAAAGCCAATTTTACAAAAGCAAAAAGCAATAAACAAAAGC
>JBAUBP010000014.1:0-7601 GCA_049676905.1 Bathyarchaeia archaeon | reverse complement strand
ATTACAGCCTTCCTATTTGCATCAATATCTTCAACCACAATTTACATTGTTATTCCAATCTATAGCTTACTGGTTATTCACAAGAAAAAATTTTAAAAAGTTAATCCCATCTATAGTGTGCATAATTCATCGAAAGTGATTATTGCTAGGCTTTAATTGATATTCGGGAGTTAATCATAAGATTAGTTTGAAAACGCATGACAGAGAAGAATTATAGCACACGCTATTATCATTTACGTCGTGTTATCGCGAAGATAGTTGAAACAGCTGCAACCAATCCAGCTAATGCCAGGTAAGGAGCTATAATCACGAGCTTGTTGACCGGTGTAACTAAACCTCCAACAGTCAGCCCCGACAATCTATACAAATAAGCTGCTCCCTCTTCGCTGGTACCAGATATATCAGCGCTAGGGTCGGTAATCGCAATAATGTCTTCATCAATAGCAACAGACCAGCCAAACGCATACAGACCTGCTTCAGGGGTTGGCGACTGCAAGGTCTCTATCAGATTTCCCATAGAGTCGAATAGGTAGGTTCTACCCTCAGAGCTTGCACCACGAGTTTCTCCTACCAAAATGTAATCTCTATCAGTAGATACTGACCAACCGAACCATGCACCTGCTTCAGGTGACGGTGACTGGAGGCTCTTTATGAAGTTGCCATTAGAATCAAATATGTTGATACTTCCTTGTTGACTATTCCTTAATGGTTCTCCTACCAATATGTCGTTTCCGTCAATATCCACTGACCAGCCAAACCATGATGATGATTGAGGCGATGGTGACTGGAGATTATTTACTGGATTTCCATCGGAATCGAAAATGTAGGCTCTCCCCTCATGGGTATTGCTTAATGGTTCTCCTACTAATATACGGTCTCCGCTGACGGACACAGAGTAGCCGAACCATGCGCTTGCTTGGGGTGACGGTGACTGGAGAGTATTTACTGGATTTCCATCGGAATCGAAAATATAAGCTCTACCTTGTCCGCTATTGCTAGATGGTTCTCCTACTACTATGCGATTTTCGCTAACAGCTACAGACATGCCGAACCATGCTCCTGCTACAGGTGACGGTGACTGGAGAGTCTTTATGAAATTGCCGTTAGAATTAAAAATATGAGCTTTACCTGCGTCACCACTTGCTGTTGGATCCGGTTCACCTATAATTATGGTGTCTCCACTAGCTGCTACAGCCCATCCAAAATCTCCCAGTGTTAGTGGTGCAGGTGACTGAAGAATCTTTTTCAAATCTCCATTAGAGTTAAAAATATATGCCCTGCCTACGCCACCAGTTAACCCTGCATCATGATCGCGCAAGTGTTCACCTATCACTATGATGTCTCCGCTGACAGCTACCTGACCGCCAAAATTTGAGTCAGCTTGTGGCGGTGAACCTGTAAGTTTTTTGATAAACTCTATTCCTTGAGCTTGAATGGGATTCACCATAATAGCCGTGAAAAGAGTAAAAATCATTAAACCAGCAATCAGACCAGTCAGAATACGTCCATGGGGGTGTAATGTTTTCATACACTATGACACCGATCTTTTAGAAATTAAACTAAAATTATGATTCATGTGGATAGATAAAGCTTAATGTTGTAAGTTTTAAGTTGAAAGAAGCGCACGCTATATTAAATTCGAAATATCTACACATATCCTAGAATGTGATATATTCTAAAATTTGGCATATGATCGTTAGTTTACTTGAAGTCTACAACTTGGATTTCAAATGTTAAAGTTTCGCCTGCAAGCGGATGGTTAAGATCTAAAACAATAGTATCCTTTTTTACTTCTTGGATAGTAGCCAGATAACGTTCACCATCCTTTGAACTTAACTCGACTACCTCCCCTTCTGAACCTTTCACATCGCCTTTAATTATTGTCTTAGGGGCTTCTCTGACTAGGTCTTCTTTTTTCTCACCAAAGCCTTCGTTTGGAGAGATTGTTATTGTTTTTTTCTCTCCTTTCTTGAGTCCTATGAGGGCTTTATTCAAACCTGGCAGTAGATTGCGGTCACCCACTTGGAATGTTTGAGGTTCTTTTCCGTTAGAACTCTCGACAATCTGTCCATCTTCCGTCTTTACAGTAAAGTGGATAGTGATTTTGTCTCCATTTTTGCTCGGCATTTCTATCCCTCATGTCAGCGTGAGATAGTGTCGCTAATAAATGTTGGTCGGCTCCAACATAACATGTGCAAATGTCGAATCGAATGATGATTATTTGGTTCATGTACAATCACTTCTACAGATCAAATAGATCCACGATGGGATCTCGAGTTTTGAGAAAAGAAATATTTTATATTCTGTCAACCATCACATGATGATAGTTGATTGATTTGAAAACGATGCGCCCTCAAGCCTTAATGTTTAAGCCAGGTCCAACAGAGAGTGGGACTAAAGCAACACCCATCGGTGGGGAAATGCTTCCAGTCGATAAACTATCCATCTTCCTTTCAAGTTCTTGGATTCTAATACTGTTGATACTGATTCTTCCAGTCGCCTTCATATTATATAGAAAACGTGCCATAACTCTGAAATTGATAAGTCCTATAGTATCTCGATTATTCGATTATGGACTTTTACGTTAGATTCGATAAGTTCTGTTTACTTTCTTTTCTTGTTTATTTTTTAGTTAGCGCGCGCAACTTAGTTTGTAATGATGTTCGAGTGTTAAAGTCATGAATTCGGATTATGATACATTCAAAAGCAAAGTTAGAGATGAAGTCTTCAATATCGTATTGAAGATTTCAAGATCTAGAAAAAAAGTGTCGGCGAAAAAATATTCTGAGAACGCTGAAGAAATCATGCGCCAAATATACTCTAAATATTGTGATAGTCCTCAAAATGTTAGGATCGCTCAATATCGTGACGAGATAATCCGTATCATGAAAGCTTTAAGAAAAGGAGAAACGCCAAAAGGCTACATCGAAAGAAGAAAAGAAGATCACATCCTACACCTGAAAGGTAATGCCGGCAAACGTATCCTCGCAGAATCAGAGTTTGATGCAATATCGGATTTAGAAAAATTTTTTGGAAAACATCAGGTTTCATGATAATGATGCGGGTTGACGTAACGTTATTAATTGAAAGAGGTGTACTACGCTCTAGGGATGCTTGGATTTGACCGCGAAGCAATTCTGGAAATCAGAACTTAATCCTGAAGACAGGGAGGATGCAAACAATCTACAAAGAGATTCCTTATTCCTAGCCGGTTTCTCGTTAGTTTGCTTTGGTATTCTTCTCAATTTTGATCCTGTGCAGCTTAAGGTCTTTCTTGATCCAATCATAGGCTTGCGTTTACATCCATGGCTATTCATCTGCATAGTTCTATTCGTTACCTGCTCTCAGTTTTGTAGAAAAATAAAGTACCGTTATGAGTACATTCTTGCAGATTTACTCTATATGGCAGGTATCTTGCTACTATACTTCTCTTTGTCCACAATCGTTTTCAGAATGCGCATGGATCCAGTGACGACGATAGCCCTAGTTGGTTCACTAGGGCTCCTAGTTTACAAGCAAGTTCTCATTCTAATCTCAATAATTCAATCCGAAAGAGATTAGATTCAGTGTGCGTTGCTGCTGAACACACACTAATTCATCTCGTTAGCTAGTGTAAACTTTAAAAGAATGTTTGATACTGTTGGCTGAAATCTTAATTGCACTAGAAAGATTCTAGATAGTGATTCATGATGATAAATCATTCACTTAGGATAGGGCTTAGTTTTGGCATGACCTCAGGCATAATTACGACTCTAGGATTAATGGTTGGTTTAAATTCTGGGACACATTTGAAAGTTGCAGTTATTGGCGGAATCCTCACAATTGCTGTTGCTGACGCATTTTCTGATGCTTTAGGAATACATATGTCTGAAGAGTCGGAGAGAAAACATACTGATAGAGAAATTTGGCAATCAACTATCTCAACATTTTTCTTCAAATTCATCTTTGCCCTGTCGTTTATGGTTCCTGTCTTATTGTTGGAGCTTCAGACTGCAATTATCGTAGCAGTGATGTGGGGATTGTCTGCATTATGTATTTTGAGTCTACATATCTCTAGAGGACAGAGATCGGGAAGATGGAAAGTAATGTTTGAGCATTTGGCTATTGCTTTGATTGTTATAGTCATTGCACATTATATTGGAGATTGGCTATCGCTAACACTGAAAATCTAGCATATTTATTCAATAATTATTCTAATAGAAAACAGGCATGATTATGCATTGGATGTTTAATGAACAATGATAGTGGACCTACTGATCCCATTTTTCGTTATAGGTTTAGCTGAACTAGGAGATAAAACACAATTAGCGGTTATACTTCTATCCTCAAGAACCAGAGATCATCTGCAACTATTGATTGGAATAGTTCTAGCTTTCATGATTGTTGATGGTGTAGCAATCCTGGCTGGGTCTTTAATAACATATGTTATTCCAATCACTTTTTTGAGAATATTTTCTGGTGTTGTTTTCATAATATTTGGTATCCTGATATTGAAAGGTAGTAATGGGAAATTGGAGGATAGTCTACATTTTAAGAGTGCATTCCTTTCCGGGTTTACGCTTATCTTCATTACAGAGTGGGGAGACAAAACACAGATTGCTGCATCGTTATTTGCATCAGAATATAATACTATAATGGTTCTAATTGGAACATTAGCATCATTAACTTTAGTTTCAATAGCAGCTATTTACCTTGGCAAATTTATTTCTAATAAAATAAATAGAAAAATGATGACTAGAATCGCAGGTATCACTTTCATAATAATTGGTTTGTCTTTTCTATTATTTCATTTTATTATGAATTAGTGTGTGCTCACATGCTAGCTAGCTAAGACCCTCGGAGCTCCGCGTGCGCTTCAGATTCTACCATCATACGTAACAATCTATTTTGGCCTAAACTTAATTCCTTTATATGTTCACTTCTATCTTTGAAGGCATACGACCTTAAAGTTTCGAAACTATCATAGTCGAATTTCTTGCCTAATATTTTCGGCATCCATATGTCCAATATATTTTTGTAATATTCAATTGAATCGAAAATCAGCGTAACGATTGTTCCTTCCATGTTCTTCTTTTTTAATTCCTTAGCTTTTCTTAGTGCTCCAGCAACGTAACTTCCACCACTGGGAGTTGCTGGAATATTCAATTCCCATAGTTTATTCATTGTTGAGTACGCTTTTTCATCGGGTATTTCATAGATGTTGTTGCAAAGTTCTTCAACGTCACCGAGAGTTTCCGATTTTCCCAGTTGGGATTTACTTCTTAAACCAAAAAGATGGCCGTCCTCTTCTTGTCTAAGTCCGACAATATCAGTTTTTGGTCTTTTTTCTTTGATTCGGGTCGCGACTCCTACCAAGCTACCGCGAGTTCCTTCTCCATTCACATAAAACAGATTTGATGTTTCAGGAATTTGGTATAGGATCTCTTGAGCTAGTGAGTAATAGTATCCGGCGGCATTTAGAAGTCCATCATACGGTTTGAAGACACCATGCTGGTCTAGAAAGATTGTGTGGGAAGGATCCATTACTTTTTTTATGTAGGCGTATGCAATGGCTTTTCCTCTATCCATATCCCCGGTGGGGCAGCGCTTATCTTCGCAACCATTGATTACAACTCCTTGATTCTTAAGATAATTTACAAGGTCTGTATTTTCATCTACTAGAATATTTCCCATGTATGCTTCAGAAACAATGTTAGGTTTTACAATTTGGAGTAGTTCTGTAAGAGATCTAATGAAATTTCCAAATCCTGCTGTGGTTATTTTGTTGACTTTCTCTAACAATCCTAAATTTTTGTAATAAGAAAGCATAAACGAGGCTGATCTTCCTTTACCGCTTCCTCCTCGATTTAGATATTCAGGTTTGTAGAGTATGTGTATGTTATTTTTTGCATAAGGATTCATATCTTTAGGAATTTCACGAAGCGGTGTAAATCCAACACCTAATTCTTTACCAGACCATAGTCTATACTGCGAAATCTCAACTCTATTTTTCAAAGATTGTAATGAATTAATTGTTTTGATTAAATAATTGGAATTAATTTCAAACCTTTTTGGAGCAATAGTATAAGGGACAAACTCGTTCACCACTCATTTCATCACACCATTCATAATATTCTTTGGATTATTCGACATTCTTTATGATGGCTTAACGACGTTATATATAATAGTTACTTTCTCACATATCTTAGACTACACGCACACATTGCGCGCTAGCTGTGAAAACATAAGATCCAAACACTCAAGCGCGCGCTACATGGAATAATCGCAAACTAGCTAGCAAAGAAATAGTTGAGATCAATCATAGTCGACTGGTTTCCATCAGAAGGCCACTACTGTCACAAATGTTCTAAAGAAATAAAATGCCCCAAATGTAACAACTCAAAAGTCATAAGCCAAGGACACGAAGTCTATCTATGCCGAGAATGCGGTTATCGGCTCCAACATATTACAAGCTATAGTGGGGCATGCAGAGCAATCTAGAACACCTTAGAGGATCCTGTTATCGAAGTCACGCTGTCACGTTCGGATCCACAGATTTTTAGCGTGTACACTAACATCGTCCTATCTTTTCTTTATCCAACTATGATTTGTTTTTCTTAGACTGTTTCAAGGTCTATGGTTAGCTTGACGGGGTTTGTAAGGCAGTATACTGCTGGGCATCTTTCTGCTGCAAGCTTCTTCAGACTCTCGATCTTGTCCTGTGGTGCATCAGAACTTACCTTAACTTTCCACTTAACTTCTTCAACGATCGGCTTCTCGGATATCCCTAAAACTTTTGACATGTCTATGTGTCCTTCAGCCTCTACCTCGAGAGTTTTTAATGTAATTTTTTCCATAGCTGCAATCGCTGCGAATGTGAAGGCGTAACATGAAGTTAATCCATATAGGCAGTAATGGAGTGGCCCAGGTCTAGTTCCCCAGCCTCCAAGCTTGGTCGGCATATCTGCTTCGACGGTGAACTCTTTACCCTCTATGTTCATCACAGAACTAAATTGGGGTTGACCGTCTTCGAAGATCCATTTTCCAGAGACCTTTGGAGTAATTTTAGCATTCGCGGCATCCTTCTTAATCGTCTCACTCAACTCATCAAGTTTTTGCATATTTACATGGTTCATAGTGATTTTCACTTCTGACATAATTATAACATTGTTAACTTATTAAACTTAACATTGTTAACTTGAAATGGCCATTATTCGCAGATAGTTCGTGCTTGATAGAATCTTAACGAACTTGTGCTTTGCTATTTCGGTAATCCAACAGATAGTCTTACATCGGATTTCTGTCAATGTATGAGCTAATTGATATCTTGATGAATTAATTGGAGGGAATTATTAGTCTGGCTGAAGACTCATCTAAAGATAACGTGTTGGATGTCAGGAGTACAATTTGTCCATATCCCCAACTCAAGACCAAAATTGCATTAGATAGGATGAATCCTGGTGAAACCTTGAAAATATTGACCGACGATCGAGAATCAGCCAATAACATACGGACTATCGTGGAGCAACTTGGAGATACAATTCTTGAGATCTCAGAGAAAGGTAAAGACTTCACTATTGTGATTCAAAAGTCTAAACGTGATTTCAAGTCTTCTCTAAAGA
>JBAUBP010000013.1:0-2457 GCA_049676905.1 Bathyarchaeia archaeon | reverse complement strand
ATTATGATAGGATCCGCTTACGTGGATACTCTATGTATTCTTGAGAAATGGCCTTCGAGAAGAGGAACCCTTCAGGCAGTATTCATAGATGATACGAATGACATTGAAAGGCTCAAAGACGAAGTTGATTTAGAGACCTCAGCGATAATAACCGAGATACCGACAAATCCTTTACTCCAAGTTCCTGACCTGGGAAAAATAGTAAGCATATCTCATAGAAAAGGCGCAAAATTAATTGTCGATAGCACAATAGCTACACCCTATAACATCAATCCTTTCGATTATGAAACCGACATAATAGTACATAGCACTACCAAGTTTCTTAATGGGCTCAATAACCATATGGGAGGCGTTTCATTAACTCGTGACCCTGAACTACTATCAAAATTAAAGAAATTCCAAGCATTGACAAATAGCTACATGGATCCTGAGGACGCGATAGTACTCGAAAAAAATCTAAAAGGCTTCAAAAAAAGAATGGAAATAATAAACAAAAATGCTGTTAAGATAGCCGATTACTTAAATCAAAATCCCAAGGTTGGAAAAGTCTACTATCCAGGATTGAAGAATCATCCTGATTATGCTGTAGCCAAAAAATATCTGCCGAAAGGTTACAGCGGTTTAATGAGTTTTGTCTTGAAAAACAGTAATAGAAATAATGCTGATGCATTTTATGATAATTTAGGACACCCAATTATCAAAGGCCCAAGCCTTGGTGCAGAACAGACCCTAATATGTCCATATACAATTCTAGCACATTATAACGACCCACCTGAGAAAAGGAAGAAAATGGGGCTAAACCTCTACCTTTTCAGGATCTCAATAGGAATAGAGAGGCCAAACAATATCATTGCATCACTGGATAAAGCATTTAAAAATGTGATTTGACCGCTTGTGAGTTAAGAAATAACACGGCTTGCATATACTAATTTTCTTCTTTGTCGATATTATAGCACGAGTCAACTTAATATATAACACTGTTAAGCCATTATAGTGAAAAACATTGTCCACAACACTGCATCAATACAACATATTAAATTCCAATGACAGAACACGATTGATTAGAGTTACGGATAAGATAGTAAAAAACTGTGATACAAACAATTTTCTATGCAACATAAGAAAGAAAAAGATCATCTCAAAAGAATCAGTAGTACAACTAGTTAATGACATAGTAGATTTGATATACCCGGGATTTTACGGTAACCAAGCCATTGATCAGTCTAACCTTCAACACCATTTAAAAAGTGAAGCACAGAATGTTTTCCAACAATTAACTCACCAAATATCCAACTGCACACTTCATGAATGCAAAAAAACAAATGACGCGTGCCAACATTGTTTTAAAAACTCACAAGAACAAGCCTTTCAATTCTTAGAAAAAATACCCTCAATCAGAAATCTATTGCTAACTGATCTACATGCGGCATATCGCGGAGACCCTGCAGCGAAAAGTCATGATGAGATAATATTTAGCTATCCAGGTTTTTTCGCCATCACAGTCTATAGAATCGCCCACGAACTCTATAAACTAAACATACCTTTGCTGCCAAGGATCATGACTGAATATGCTCATTGTGAGACCGGTGTAGATATCCATCCAGGCGCCAAAATCGAAAAAGGATTTTTCATAGACCATGGCACCGGGATTGTAATCGGTGAAACAACTGAAATAGGATGCAATGTTAGAATGTACCAAGGAGTAACACTGGGGGCTCTAAGTTTCAAAACAAGACCAGACGGTTCACTCACTAAAGGAGGTAAAAGGCATCCTACAATCGGAGATGACGTAACAATCTATGCAGGAGCCACAATACTTGGAGGAGAAACTCTTGTCGGAAGTAGATCTATTATTGGAGGCAATGTCTGGCTAACTCATTCTATCCCACAAGATACAACCATCATATTAGCAGAACCTAGACTCAAAACTATTGAAAACCATATGCCGGTAGACTATCAAATCTAGACTGAGGCGAATAAGGATTGCCGGTACCTTGTGAAGAAATTGTGAAGCAGGAATTACCTATCTTTAGATCCCTACTAGCGAAGGAATTAATTAAGAAACATAATTTTACACAGAAAGAAGTAGCCAAAAAGTTACAGACAACCCAACCAGCAATAAGCCAATACCTCAGCTTAAAAAGAGGATTAACCGATTCTGCAAAACTTAATTCCATATCTAAACTAAAGATTAATGCTCGCCAAGTTGCTGCGGAGATAGCTGCGGATAAAGATTCTAATATTGATACAACTCAGATTTTTTGTAAACTCTGCTCCGAACTAAATGAGAACAAAGTCAAAAAATGTTACAGAATGATTTAGAAAACATGCAGAATTGAAGATTATTACCGCATGCTACATACTGGTTTTACTATCTAACGGAATTTCCAAATATTTTTTTTGACTTTATCTTACTCATACTAGGAATTATTTTACTTGACAAAACCTCATCCATAC
>JBAUBP010000012.1:0-1999 GCA_049676905.1 Bathyarchaeia archaeon | reverse complement strand
TGGGGATATTTATTTCATTATTTTTTGTGTGTGTGTGTGCCTTAGCTGGTGAGAGCATCCAAAATTGAACAATCAAATTTAGGTGGGTAAAGGTAGTTTACTCTTACGTTATTTAGGGATAAACTGTTTTGATTACACAAATTTAATGGTTCAATTTTGGATGCTCTCACCAGCTAAGGCACACACACACACAAAAAATAATGAAATAAATATCCCCATGTTATGGGAGGTTTCTTAAGAGGTTCTGTTAACTTGTTGGGACATGGTGTAGGCTGTTAAATGTCGGGACATCGGAGTTCTTCTTATTTATCTTATGGTAAACATTCAAAGATATGACTAGTATCTTAGCTTGCGCGCATGCTGACGAGAGCTCCGCCCACCAATCCACAACCAATGCCGATAAACAAACCTGCTACAATATTATTTATTAGGAATCCAACACCCATGCCAATGAGTAGTCCGCCTCCGATCATCAGCCCGGCTGAATCATATTTCTTTGCCATACAAGTTATGTAGTACTGAAATATTATAAAGCTAGCTACTAATCAATACAAAATAAGTTAAGAGATATAAAGATGACCGATAAAGAACAAGGTACAGTCAAGGGAACTAGGATTTACTTTTTAGATAATCTAAGAACTTTCATGATTTTTTTAGTGGTTCTTTATCATGCTGGACTTGTTTATGCAAGTAGTGGCGTTGGAACTTACATAAATTGGCTTGTTGTTGATCCTTCAACTAATGATTTGCCCGATTTAGTAAATTTAATAGTGGATATTTTTATTATAGCTACCTTATTTTTTATTGCAGGGTATTTTACTCCTTTATCATTGAAAACTAAGAAAGATTGGATATTTTTTAAAGATAGATTTAAACGATTGATGATTCCTTGGGTCATAGCTGTTTTGATTATAATTCCACTTTACAAAGTGATATTTTTATACTCTCGAAATTTGCCTCAAGAAAACTGGATCACATACTTTCACTTTAATCAATTTACTAGTCAAAATTGGTTATGGTTTCTACCTGTTCTATTTCTATTCAGCATACTGTATTTATTTTTAAGAAGAGTAAATTTAGCTAGATTTAATATTTCTTTGAAGAGAGCTGTTTTCGCCGTCTTTCTAATTGGTTTTGTTTATAGTTTTTGTATGGACATTTTTAATGGTATGGGTTGGACAAAAACAGTTTTGATAGATTTCCAAAATGAAAGACTTTTAATTTATTTTATGATGTTTCTTTTAGGTTCTCTATGTTATAAACTGAATATATTCGAGTCAAAAGGTACAAACAAAAAACTTTACTATGGAGTTATTTTTACTGCATGGATTCCAATAATTGTATACATTTATTTCTACGTTATTCACTTGATGGCCCCAGGTCATTTTATTTTTTCACAGATAATTGATAGTCTTCTATTGTGGTTCAGTTTTAATCTTTCATTACTATGCTTGCTTTTCGTTATGATTAGTACTTTCAGATATTATCTGAATAAGCAAGGAAGAATTGGAAAAGAGTGGAATAAGAATTCTTACTATGTTTATATCATTCATGTGATAGTTCTTGGTGTTATAGCCTTGACCATGCTTAATGTTGCAATTCCTTCTCTGTTAAAGTATATTATTTTGACAGTATCAACCTTTGTAGCAAGTAATTTGATAATCAGTTTAGCCCGTATGCTATGGAAAAGAAAGTAAGCTCAGGCTAAACGGATCTAGAGTTGCTGTGTAAATTCGAAAACTCGAGAAACCAGTGGACTCAAAATCTTCAGAGTCGCATCACGTTTCTTATACAATATGAAAGCAATAGGAGCAATCAATATCAACAATATTAGAATCCAAGAACTGGAAAGGAATACTGATAGTTTATCGATTGGAATCATTTCCCCTGCGACAGGTGTAGCATAATCTCCACTTACGGTAGGACCTGACTTAACAGTTAAGGCTTGTATTCGTCTAGCTTTCAAATCCATCAACTACCGTAAAGTGCACTTTAACAG
>JBAUBP010000011.1:0-3142 GCA_049676905.1 Bathyarchaeia archaeon | reverse complement strand
GTATCAACAGTATTCGTTATCAAGAGACGTAAAGATTAGAGGTTTGATTATCCAGATTTAGGATCCTATTTTTTCTTTTTAGGGAAAACTCCTATGATACACGAATGTTTCACTAGTGATACAATTTTTTGTTAACCTTAAATGAAACGTTCAATAGCGTTTTAAAATTCAATCGGTGAATTGACGTGAAACGCATAGTAACAGCATCTGAACTTTTCAAAGAAGATGAATATGAAATAATATTTCTTCCAGAGTCTTTATGCGACGAGATAGATGAAGCCATAGAGCAAACTAACATTCATCATAATCGAGATGATTTCGTTTCTTCCGCTGTAGAGAAATTCATCTCTGATGTTAGTGAAGAAAAAGTCAGAAACCCGCGAATAAAGTAAATATAATATCAACACCCTATCAAGAGTTTAGAGTGAATTTAATTGGTCAATCAAGCTAGAGGCAGCATTTTCAGAAGAACAGACGGCAAATACTTCATCTATCTTCCAAAGGCGCTCGTAGAAGATACTGCTTTTCCCTTCATAATCCGAAAACCAGCTGCTAAAATGTGGATCCACTTCAAACCTGGAGTCAAGAAGCTAGTAATCGAAAAAGACCGTAAGACTTGAGGATCCGGTCGTCGAAGTCACGCTTTCATGTTCGGATCTTCAAGATTTCAGCGCGACGCGGAAAGCATATTTTTTATATGGATATTTGTCATGATACTTTGGTCGATTATAGTGATTAAACCTCGCAAGCTTATACTTCCAGTGTGTTCTTCAAGATTTTTTCTCACAATCTTTCTTATTATATTGATAATTGCTGTTTTCAGAGTGCCAGCATTAGAAGGAGATAATAATTCAGATATTGTTGTGACTTTTAGTAGTTCTTCACATAAAGAGGCTCTTCCCAGAGATTTTGCGGGTTCTTCTACTGATGGTGTTAAATTTACTGTGGAACCTTCATCAATAACCGTTAATGTGTCAACCATATTCGATATAGAAATTTGGCTTCGCGATGTAACACAGTCACTTGATGATTATATTGTAGTCATCATTGTCTCGGGATTAATAGAATTGATCGATGTTTATGAGGAGAATGTTAATGTTCCGATAACTAATGATGTAAGACTAGGTACTATTAGACTTCACTGTTTAGGTGTTGATAGCGTGATAGTAGATATTGATGAAAGTCAATCTGGTGTTTTTATAGATACTAATTTCATTCCTGCGGCTGGCGTGGATGGTGTCATTCACCAGCTTGGGCAACCTGTTGGAGGAATTTCGACTCCTATCAACAAGCTTACGATCCTAACACCCTACATAGCACTAGCAGGATTAATCATAGCAGTATCAGCTGTAATAATCAAGAAAAGAAAGTAAGTTCAGACTAATCGAATCTAGAGTCGTTGTGTAAATTCGAATAATCGAGTAACCAGAGGACTCAGAAATTTCAGAGTCACGTCACGTTTTCTATACAATATGAAAGCAACAGGAAGAATCAATATCAACAGTATTAGAATCCAAGAGCTTGAAAGGAATACGGATAGTTTATCGACTGGAACCATTTCCCCTCCAACAGGAGGCAACTCTTGAGTGCTTCCACTTTTGGTGGGTCCTGACCTAAAATTTAATGCTTGTATTCGTCTAGCTTTCAAATCCATCAACTACTGTATGGTGCTGTTTAACAGAATATAAAAGCATCCGAACTCAAAACAAGATAGCTGTTGAATGTTTATAGTTAATGCGTTCATACAGGTCAGGCTTGTTAGAGCAGGGCTTCTCAATCTCAGGATGAGTAGCATAGATCCAGCAGTACTCACAGTACCGAATTTTATCATTCATAATATTTATTCCCACAATATTATGTGAAGGATGAATATTCAACCAGTGAATCCTCCAGCAGATTACTGAAAGAGCGTGTTCAGAATAAGAGTAAAAGAGTAGAGTGAGAGTGAAGATGAGAGAGATAAGAATGAAACTGTTAACATTGAAAAAACATAGTTCAGTTTTAGATGCTCTCACCAGCTAAGGCACACACCCACACTAATCATAATGCTCGCTTCGCTCGCTCAAGAATAAAATAATAATTTAATATTTAGTGCACGTAAACTGCAGCGCTTTGTTAGGTTTTGTTATTATGTTCTACAGTTATTGCTACATTTCCTGTTTTTTGCCCTGTTTCGACATACCTATACGCCTCGACAATTTGTTCTAGTGGATATTTTCTATCTATCACTGCTTTGAATTTTCCTTGTCCTATGAGCTTTTTGATTAAAAGTATACTTCCTCTAATATCTGTAGGAATTGGAGATACGGTTTTTTTGTATCCAATCATTGATTTTATAATCGGTGTTATGAGGGGTAAGAAAATATTCTGAGCCATATAACCTAAGTCTGATGAAATATAAACTCCTCCTAGTTGTAGTAATTGTTTGCATTTAAAAAATGAACTTTTACCAACAGCATCAAAAACAAAGTTATATTTTTGATTATCTTTTGTAAAATCTTCTTTCATATAATCAATTACTCTTTCAGCTCCTAACGATTTTACTAGCTTCATATGTTTTGTACCACACACTGCAGTAACATTAGCACCAAAATAGTTTAGAAGTTGGACTGCCGCTGAGCCAATAGCTCCTGTTGCACCATTAACGAGAACTTTTTGCCCACTTTTAAGGTTCACATTTTTGATAAAATTATATGCATAATGCGCACCTTCAGTACTCGCTGCAGCCTGCTCATACGTTATATTTTTTGGTATTGTAATTGCTTTATCATCTGATATTGTCATGTATTGAGCATGAGACTCTGAACCACTGTCATCAAAACCAAAAACCTTATCGCCAACTTTAAGAGACGTTACGTTTTTGCCAACAACTTCAATTTTTCCAGCAAATTCGGTTCCAGGAATTTGTTTTTTTGGTTTGAATAGACCTGTTATAAATCTAGCAAAAAATGGTATTGCTCTAATTGTTGCGCAGTCTGTTCGATTTACTGTTGTCGCATATACTTTTATCAGTACTTCATTGTCCTTGGGAGTAGGTTTTTCTACCTCTTTGAGCTGAAGAACATCTGGAGGCCCGTATTTTGTGTATACAATTGCTTTCATAAGTATTCCTCAAAATTTGCTTTTAGCCAACTAGCTAATT
>JBAUBP010000010.1:0-6500 GCA_049676905.1 Bathyarchaeia archaeon | reverse complement strand
GCACTTGTTTACGATCATATCACACGCTATCCAGAGATTTGACCTATACTGTCGGAGAAAATAATCTTAAACAGAGAATTAAAACCAGAGGAAACGAACATATAATCTAAATTTTTTCCGTCACCACCTACGTTTCTACTCATATATGCATCAATAGAGGACACAACCGTGACAAAAAATACACGTTAAGATCGTCACCTCATTCAATAAAATGTGTACATAAATCGTGACAATTTTCTAAATAAATTTTATTGGAATTGATCTAAAAAAGAAAAGATAAGGAGAGAGTGTTTGCGAACGCTCTCGATTACTATTCTGAAGCTATAGGTGTCGTATTTACTTCGTTAATATCTGTGAATTCGTCTCCGTCGATATCGATCCATTTGAAGTGATACCAAGACACATCATAAATTGTTGGGTTCATTGACATTACGAATTTGAAGAACCTTCCACCAACAAAGGATCCCTGCCACGTATTACCATAAACAATAAGGACGGTGTTACCATCGGCGTCTATGAATGTCTCTACAACAAAGACGTCTTGACCGCTATTTATTTCGGCCCAAGTCAGTCTGGTGCTTGTCAGTTCGGTTCCATCCGCTAAATGCCAGCGTAGACTTCCTGTACCCATCCAGTAAAGGGGTGCTATTCTATTATCCTCATAATAATTTACTGCAGAATTGACGAGCGGTCCTCCAAATAGAACAATTATTTTGTTTGAAAGTTTGGGTTTTCCAGTAGCAGTATTGATAACTGCCGGATCTGTATCAGTTGTATCTATTTGACTGTTAGAACACATGCCAGCTACGAATCCCGCTGCGGACCAGTCGGTAACCCAAGCATATCCAACACCTGGAGGTTTGGATCCTTGATAATCTGGATAGATAAAGTATACCGTGTTCGGATTTGCGTTAACAATTTTCATCATGGTGTCTGCGATACTTGTTTCTGGTGCGTCTGTATCTATGAGCCAACTATCATATCCTGAGAAAACCTCGCCATAACATGAGCTTGAAGAGTAAACTTCGATATATTGCGACAACCACATTTCATCAGCTCTTATCTGCCATGCACCGTTGGATGAAGTATCCCATGAGGTTGGTTGGATTGTTCCAAGACTTTGGGTTGTGCTTCCTGAGATTAGAGTAAATGCTGAGGGCAGAGTCAATGTGACCTGGACGTTAAGGGCCGGTATGTCTCCATCATTGTATACGTCAACATAGATCCAGAATGTGTCGCCAACTTCTATTGTACTGGGGGTGGATGTGAAGTAAACGTCTACCGTCGGTGGAGCCGCGGTTGTCCATCCGTAAGGTAGAGCCAGTGCGTAAGGTTCATATTCGCCCACGTCTGGGCGGTCGGTCATATCATACTCTTCGACTTTGAGTATTCCTGTACCATCAAATGGTGAGATGACCTGTTCTACGTTGTCATAAGCGGAATATGAGTAATCCCTGAGGTTTCCTGACAGGTCATATAGTGAAAGGTCTAAGTCGCTCACATCATATGCATATGGGTAGTGAGGGCCTGAATACTCGGCATGCCTATTCCAGACTAGTGTTGCTCTGTCGTGAGGTTCATAAGTTCCTGTAGTTATTGGTCCGACATAGAAGTCATAGTAGTCTGTTCCGTAAACTGGGGAATCATATAGGTATCCCCACCATCCATCTGTTGTATATTTGAGGTTGTAAAGCTCGACGTATCCCCAGCCCCAGCCTGGATCCCAAGCGTCAGGTACTCTTTTTTCGGCTGAGTTGATCATCATGGCTTTGATCATCATGGGATCATATAATCCCCAGTCATAAGCCAGAAGCATGGCTCCTGCAACATGGGGTGCGGCGAAACTTGAGCCACTAACTTGTACAAAGTCTGGGTTTGCGCCTTCCCAATTGTGTGCGGTAGTGGTTATGTAGGAGCCTGGAGCTGTAAGGTCTGGTTTCTTTCTACCATCAGTTGTAGGTCCTCTGCTGCTTGTTGAGTCTAGAATATCATCGGTTCGGTCAAGTCCTGTATCCATATCATCAGTATATCCTACGGTGATAGCGTTGAAGTTGTTTCCTGGCTCCCATAGGGTATATTCAGTTGGACCGGAGTTGCCTGCAATCACTGCAATTGGAATATCAAGGTCATCGACGAGAGCATCGAAAAATTGGCTCCACGGTGTGTCTCCTCCACCCGAGGTACTTCCATAACTGTATGGGAAAACGTCTGCGCCATCATCATCTATGCCGAATATTGCCCATTCGAAGGCTTCCATGGCGTCACTTCGCCACATCCATCCTCCTGAGTTGGCTGCTTTTGCATTGAAGACTACATCATGTCCATAAGCTACTCCACCATATGTTGGGTCTGCGCTGGATACTACTCCGCATACGGCTGTTCCATGACCATTATAGTCATCTTCATCTTCATCTGCTATTCCGTCACCGTCTATGTCGGCGTATGTTGTTTCATAGAATGTGTGGCCGCTTAAGGCTGGATGAGTATCATCTACTCCGGAGTCAACGATCCCAATATCAAAAGGACCGCCAGTAATATTCTCACCCCAGTAAGCATCAGCCCAAATTGTGTATGGGCTATCATAGAGTTGGGCGGACATTTTCTTATCTAATATGATCTTTGCAACTTCAGGTCGGTCTGCGAGTTCCTGGACTTTTTCCAGTTGGATTTCTGCCGTGAATCCGTTAAATATTGTGTATTCATGTTTGATCTCTCCGCCAGCTGACTGAATAAAGTCTAGAGTACCGTCTGTGGCTCTGCTGTTTTGGACTAGTGTTTCGCCTTGGGTTAATGCTTCTCTTCTCATCTGAGTGAGTAGTTGATCAACGGTTTGTCGGGATTGATTCATCATATGTTTTTCTTCTTCGGTGAGATTGTTTTGTTCGAATTCGGCTATAGCTGCTAGGCCTTCTCGACCTTCAGGAAGGGATCCATATTCTTCTAAGTACTCGGTTCTGATTCTCTTGTATACGTCTCTGATTTTTTCTGATTCGGCTTGTATTGATTCTTTATATTGTTCTTTCTTGTTCTGGAAGGCTTCATATTGTGGTTGATCCTCTAACACAACGATGACTCGTACTTTCTCGCTTGTAGGTGATCTAGTTAATAGTTGTTGAGAAAGTTCTGTATCTAATTTGGATTCTTCTTGAGCGAGTTTCTGGGAGAATTCTTCTTTTGTGTATGTGTTGCCAGAGTCATCGGTGAGGAGTGTGAGTTTTTCTTCACCTTTCTTGACTTTCTCGATGGATAATTTTTCACCTTTCGGGGTTGTCACAGACCCATCCCATACTGTGGTTTCTTCGGAATTTTCTTGGGAATATGAGATGGGAATTATATTGGCGGTTGATGCAATCAACATTATGCATAAAATCAGTGATAATGATTTTAATTCAAGTCTCAATTTCAAACTCACCTTGTTCTAAGCATCTATGTTACAAGCTAAGAGGGGTTTTATTGGTTAAAGGAAATCGCCGGAACAGAATGAAACACACGTTTCAAAGACGATTTATCGACATTATGATGTAGATAGCCAGACTGTACAATCTTTAGCGGGTACTTTTTTCAATCTGGTAAGCGTGTGCCTTGACTAGGCCATTGGCCAGAGTCAACTTGTATGAGAAAGTCTTGCACTAATTTATTAAAGAGCTCTGGTTCTTCGAGATTTATGGTGTGACCTGAATTTGGGACCATGCTCATAGCTGCAGTTTGAATTTTCTTTTTAAGGAATAAGTTTGGCTTCAGACAAGGCCAATCCTCATCTCCAGTGAGAATTAGCATGGGTATTTTCATCTTTTCCAAGCCATCAAGATCATATACTGAAGGACGTGCTGCCTGGATTCCACTCAGGGTGTTAGCTAGACCTTTAGGTGAGTGAGTTAGAAGTTTTTGCTTAAACTCAGCATATCCACGTGGATTCTTTTTTTTGAGTTGGATTCTCGTTGGTCCGGCCGAGTATACTTTAACGAATTCTTCCATTCCTTCAGTCTCAATTAGATTAGCTATTTTCTGTGAATCCAGTTGGAAGGACTTGCGTTCTTCGGGATCTGAACCGTAACCACAACCAGCCACTACAATAGAACGTACTAGTTTGGGATGGCGCAACCCAAGATGAAGAGCAGCGTAGGCTCCCATAGAGAGTCCTATGACATGACATGGTACCAGTCCTAACGTATCTATTATTCCAGCTAGATCATTTACTGCAAAGTCTTGGCTATAGCTAGATGGATCCTCAAGTACAGAGGATGGAGGGTAACCGCGTGCGTTATAGGTTACAACACGGTAACGGCGAGAAAAGAAACGCATCTGGAGTTCCCAACTGCTAAAATCCCCTGCAAACTCATGAACGAATACTACAGGGGTGCCTTCTCCCGTGATTTCATAATATAGTTTGATGTCATTAACTTGAACTTCCGGCATTAGCGCACTACCTCTGGTTGACTAATCAAAACGCGCGCCAGTTGTATGGTTTGTCAGATTGATCTTTCACTTAAGAATACGGAGAAAACATATCCAGCATTTCTCGCTTCTTCTTCAACCCTCTTTCTAACTGTTGAGTAATCAAATGAATATTTGTAATCTTTGCCGAAGAGTCTTGATAATTCCTGGATGTTTCCTTCTCTTTCTTTGCCTTTGAGCTTGTAAGTCTCTATTTTAAATCCGTATCCTGGACTTATGTCTGAGTCGCTAGATACACCTAATCCCTTCTCTTTCAGTGTTTCAAAGAATTTCACAATCTTATTTTCGTCATCTATTCTTACTCTTGCCTTGTAGGTTAGAGTCTTTTTTGAGAGAAAGACTTTCCTCTCAGCGATCTTGAATTCAATTTTAATAGTTCTATCTTTTTGTTCTTCAAATCTTGAAGGCAATTCCTTACTAATTTCTATCAAACGATCTTTTAGAGTCAATTGAGTAATCATTTCCTCACAGATAATTGGTTAAATGCATCGGTGAATGAGAGTAACTATTAATTCTTTTCTAGAATGATTAAGTGCATGTGCTTAAGATTCAATCCACAAGAGATCTATTCAATAAATATGTGAATCTGTCAACATTATCTGGACTAATAAGATACTTTACATTCTTAGCATCTTTTACAAGAACTAGATTATTCCTGTTTGTTGCGTACATCTTAACCTTACCCATCCCTTTGAAGAAGAAAATTCCGAAATATCCGTAAAGTCCACCGCTTGCCCAAAGCCTGATACCCCACCATGTCCATTTCCAAATCTTGGATTCTTCAGAGACGGTAATTTCTAAATCGCCGATTATTCTTTTGACAATTATCAAATTTTTCTGAAGTATGTAGCCTCTTGGAGACCATAAGAAAGGCACTAACATAGTTGCCACAAAAAGACCAATGATCCCCATTCTCAGGTTCACAGGTGAATCAGGCGTAAAAATAAAAAGAACTATGAAAGAACCCATTAACCCCAATATGACAGAAGTAACCATCTTTACTAGATTATCCCAAGTTGTAGGAAAAAACTCTTGTTCAATCATTGTTGTTTATCTAACGTTTTCATTTTCTTAGCTTTCTCATTGAAATATTTAGCGATTGAAACGAGAAGGATGAACAACCCGAGTCCGACAATCAACAGAAAGAATTGTAACGCAGTATTCATCTTAGTCACCTTAATGACTTTTGACTAATAGTTAGTAAATGCATCGGAATTTGGAGATGCCCACCTAAGCTATTATGTAATAACGAAGCGTTCATCGAATACCTAGATTTTATTATTTCACTCCCGTGCCTTCATCTTATCTTAAAAAATGAAAAAGACGGTGAGCAGTTCTTTGAAAAGGGTTAGATACAATTGCTGATTGAATAAATTCTTTAGTTTTGATTGTTGAATTCATATAGGTGTTCCACATGAACTGCAGAAAGTGGTTCCTGGCTTGATTTGTGCGCCACACTTTGTACAGTAGTCAACTGATGTATCAGTTTTTTCCATTGTTGGTGTTGATGTACCAGTTTTTTCTATTGTTGGTGTTCTTCCTCTTCTTACCATCATTACGATTAGGGCAATGACCAAGATGGCAATTACAATCAGCATAAGGTTCGTTGGATTCATCAGGATTTCAGATGTTGGTAATCCGTTGGTCCCATTATCTTCATCTTGTGTGGTTTCTTCTTCTCCGGGTGTAGTCTCGTTCGATTTTTCTTTGATAGTTATGGAGGCTGTGGCTGAATGTGATTTGCCTCCTCCAGATGCATCTACATTGACCGTGTAGCTTCCTGCAGGTGTGGACTCTAGTGTATTGATGTTTAGGGTTGATGTGAAGGTAGGTGTTCCTGAGGTTGGACCAAAGTTTGGTGTCGCACCTGTTGGCAGGCCTGATGCGGTAAGAGTTACTTGTTCATTAAATTCTCCTATCTCATTCAGAGTCACGGTGAATGTTGTGGATTCTCCTTGATTGAGTGTCCTTTCTGGTGGTGTGATGGATATTGAAAAGTCGGCTTCCTCGTTTACTGTAAGAGTTGCGGTGGCGGTTTTTACCTG
>JBAUBP010000009.1:0-3079 GCA_049676905.1 Bathyarchaeia archaeon | reverse complement strand
TATCTATACTATTTATTTTTCCTCAAAACTTCTTAATTCATTGGCAAGATTTAAGATATTGAAAGCCATCACTCATAGAGTCTATCGTAACCCATATGACAATTTAGGATAGATGGTAAGCCATGCCAAGAGCTGATCAATACGCATATTCGACTACTTATATCAGGGCTTTACGATCACGATTGCTTAGCGCCGACCTTTATGAAACCCTTCTAAAGGCTAAAGATGAACATGATGTAATTCGTCTTCTCGCAGATACATCATATTCGAAATATCTTTTCAAGCATTCAGGAAAACAACTTGATCTCAACATATTAGATTCAACAATCTTCCAAGATTACTACCGCATTCTTCAAGAATTAATCAACATGAAAACTACTGACGAAGCAAACCAAATTTTTGAAATAATTCTAAAAAGACATGAATTTTCCTGTTTGAAAATGGTTATGAGATTCGTTGTTTCTCGAGCTCCACCAGAAGAATCAGCTCAACTAATAATCCCGATAGGAAGCTACACATCGGAATACATTCTGGGACTTTTAAAAAGCAAAGATCTCCATCAACTATTTTCAGATATTCCTGATTCGAAAATTAGAGAAATAGCTCTTAAGGTACTTCCGGAATGTGAAGAGAAGAATTCTACACTCCCCGTTGAAATGCTTGGCGACAAATTCTATTTGGATTCTTTATGGAACATTGTGACAAGACTTGAGAATTTAGATAAAGATGCTACCCGCGATATTGTTGGAACCGAGATTGACATTACAAATATTAATCTGATGTTAAGAGGCAAAAACTTGGGAATGAGCTTTTCAACTCTTAGCGAATTAGTTATTCCCATACAATATAAATTGAATGAAGAGTTTGATACAGCTCTTGAAGCTGCGACTATTAACGAATCAATGCATGCTTTGTCAGTAGGTCAATATGGAGAAGCCGTTTCGAAAGTCATAACTGAATGCGAAAATAAACAAACCTTACTTCCTCTAGAAATTACGCTGAAAAGATTGTTAGTAGAAAGATGTTCCAAGACCTTTTTAGGCTACCCTTTTGGTGTTGGACCAATCATCGCGTTTCTCTATTTGAAATTCTTTGAAGGTATGGATGTTCGTACATTGATTATGGGTAAAAGAGAAAGGATCCAAGAGAACATATTACATCGTCTACTGCTATCTATTCCTAGATGGAACAGCGAATAATCAAAATAATTATTGTCCTATCACATATAGGTAATAGTTATTAAAGAGACGAAGAAGAATTTACTGCCTGCAATTCGAGGAGTTACTAATGAGAATTCATAAGACATTAACTCTATTCTTCTTAGTAATTGGAATCGCTATGCTAGTAACAGGTTTCGTTTATGCTCAAGCTGAGGAAGATGAAGCTACCGCAGCAGTAGGGTATAAAATGATTGGCGCAGGAATAGCGATAGGTCTAGCCGGCTTGGGAGCTGGAGTAGGCATGGGTACTGCAAGCGCAGCAGCAATTGGTGCCATGGCAGAGAAACCTGAAACTTTCAGCAAATCGTTAATTTATATTGTATTCATAGAAGCTATCGCAATTTATGGACTAGTCATAGCCTTTATGATTATGATGGCTTAAGGCATTGGCTTTCAGTGTATGAGATACATTCTGACATTCAATGTTGGATTCTAGGCTATTTGATCGTTAAGGGTTTATACTCATATCCATCACCTGAATAAAATTTCAAAAACCATTCTACCCAGTGAAGCCTGAGAGTTTGTATGAAGGATAATAGTCCTTCAAAGCAAATAATTAAAAGAAATGTGAAAAACGCCCACATTATGAAGCCGATTATTGCCATTGCTGTACCTTCAAATTCGAGGAACATTAATAGAAGCTTACTGAACGCTCCATGTGTCAGTGCCAACGCCAATATTCTACCATACGAAATTGAATTTGAAAGTGAGGAAATTAAAGATTCGAGAGCATGCCCGAAACCATCCATTCCGTGAACTGCAGTTCTGGCTATTATCATAACAAGTGCTGGTAAAATGATGTAGATACCAAGAATGTCTGCACGCTGAAAAACTACAGTGAGTAATTCTGATTTATATCTAAGAAATAAGTAAGCACAACTTAAGTAAAACCAAAGCCATAGACCGGGACCAAGAATTGCCTCCCTGATATTACTTTTTCTAATTTCATTGATCAGTCCAAGTATAAGGCCGAAAGTAATCTGAATAATAGCTACATACAATGAGATTAACAGTAGGAGCATCGGATTCTCGAATGGACTAAAAGGGAATGGAATTGGTATAGAAAAGCCGGCAATTTCTGACAACACACTTTCAAGAGCATGTGATGATCCTTCAACTATTTCTAGAATGCTCAGTCCAAATATTTCATGAATGTTGTGATCAAGAATGTGAAAGTATTGTTCCGAGCCGAAAAGTTCGCCATATAAGAATCCAAAAAATATTGCTGCTATGGAGCACATTATTAGTAGAGGAGACCCTTTTAGCATGTACTCGAAGAGTTCAGAAGTCTCAACACCTTTTTTATTTATGAAATAGAGGAGAACACTGAAAAAAAGAAGAAGAAGCCCATGGCCAACATCTCCGAACATTAATCCAAAAATTACTGGGAACGATATTACCATAAAGATAGTTGGATCTACTTCGAAATAATTTGGTAGACCAAAACCTGTAACGATTTTTTCATAAACGTAAGCTATTTTTGGATTCTTTATCATGCTTGGTGGTGTCTCAAAGCACTCAGACGTGTGAGGATATCGATCAGGTCCGTGTTCGGTCTCGTTACTTTGCATTTCATCTATTCTACATTTTTTTGTAGCTTCGTTAACTGGATCCATGAATAGGGTTACCGAATATCCTTCGGCTCCTGTCTCAACAGCTTCGGTGAATTCTTTTCTTTTATTGGTTGGAATCCATCCTTCGATTATTAGGGTCTTATTTGTTCTGGCAGCTTTGGATTTAGCCTCTTCAACTAATCGTGTCAATTTTAGTTGATGATTCCAATGAACAATTCTCTCTCCATATTTTCTGGAAATGTCCGAAAGTCTTTTCTTGCTCTCATATTCTTCGAGAACTTCTCC
>JBAUBP010000008.1:0-4371 GCA_049676905.1 Bathyarchaeia archaeon | reverse complement strand
ACGGGTGGTATCCTCAAGAAAAACTTCTTCCTAGTTTGCTTGGAATAGATGACTATCGGATTAATGATTTGGAAACTACAGAAAACAGGGTTGAGGTATGGAAAAACCTTATTGATCAAAATCAAGAGCTAGGGATACATTGGGTAATTGTAGGAAATTCTAATAAAACTTTGATTCGAGATCTTACAAATTCAACATTCACACAAGATGCTTTCATCACTCATGAAGGAGGAAATCTGACTATTCTAAAGAATACCGTCCCCAATTCTTTTGTTCAATTAATTACTGAAACGGATAATGTTGATTATGACTTTGAGAGATCTAGTCCAGAAAGAATAAACGTTGAGATCACAGATCGAGTCTCAAACATAAAAATTTTTGTGAGAGAAGCTTACTACATAGGTTGGATTGCAACAGTTGATAATAATACAACCAGCGTCATGTCTACTCCCGAGGGCTTCATACTGATCGCCCCCAAATCAAGCCCCGCTCAGGTTACATTTGAATATACTAGTTCTAACAATCCATACATCTGGCTATCTTTGCTAATGGTTGGTTTAATCATTCTACTTTTAATATGCTCAAGAAAAAATGTACAAATAACTTGATGGAAATAATATGAAAACAAACGAAGAGTCTGAATCAGTAGATTTGAAGAGATACGAAAATTTTACTCTTCGAATATTCTATCTTTTTACAGCAGGATTTCTGTTTTATGAGAGTTTTCAAAATTGGCTAAGAGGCAAAATAGAAACCCATCCTGAAGTTGTTGTACTTTGTGTAATAGGTTATTCGCTAGCACTATTCCTTATGACAGTCTCTTTGTCATCTATCAAAATTTTACAGAGATTTAAGATCATACCTCTAATAGCACTATTACTCATCATGTCATCTAGCATTTATGTGATAGCAGAGATTCAATACAATGGAGTATATAGAACAGACTCAATGGCTTTCACACACTATGCATCACAACTCTGGCTTTTCCCCTCTTGGAATCCTTATGGTCACGATCTGCAGATAGCTTTGGAAATGTTTACTGTAGATGTAGATTATGTTACATTGAAACCAGATGGAGATCTGGTTACGAACCTAAACTATCCAGCTCTCCACTTATTATTTTTTACACCTTTTGCATATTTTGGATTGCAAGATATGAGATGGGTCACATTCATTTTTGCAATAGCGATAATTTTAATTCTCTATTGGAAATCGCCATCTGAAATTAGACCTTTAGTTCTAATTCCTTTCTTTGCCGGGGCTGATCTGGCGATAAATTTCACAGCAGGGTGCCTCAATGATTTTCTATGGGTACTCCCACTTATTATTACTGCATTTTATATTGGCAATCCACTAATTGCAGGATTTTCATATGGATTAGCAAGCGCAGTTAAACAACAACCATGGATCCTTTTTCCATTTCTATTGATATATATTTGGCGATCTGGAGAATATGCTGGAAAGAAAAAGACAAAATCAATTCTCATGTTTACCACCTCAACAATAGTTGGTTTCCTACTACCAAACATTATTTTCATCTTAAAAGATCCTAAATCATGGTTATCTGATGTCACAACTCCTTTTTCCGGTCAATTGATTGTAATAAGTCAAGGACTATCTACAATAACTCAATCGGGATATGTACCTCTTTCAAATAATTTCTATTTCTTTTTTGCAGTATCAGTTTTTTTCCTTCTGTTAATATATTACAATCTATACTTTGAAGATCTAAAATATGCGATTTGGGCCTTTCCAGCTTTGATATTATGGTTTTCACCTCGCGGACTCCAGAACTACTTTATTTACCTAATCCCGATATGCCTCGTTGAAATCGTGACATGGTATAAAGCATCATTTGGGCGTGATCTAAAATGAATACAGTGAACCGCCGGCGTTTGACATATATCACTTTGATTTTATTTATACTGATACTCGGAATATCGTTTTTTCAAAATCTTGGTAAATCTCAAGATTTTCCTCTTATTCTTAATCCAAAGTTCAAATATTTTACAAAAGATCCACAGACTGGAATGCAAAGGCCGTTCTTATGGGAAGCCACATACACATTAGGCCCAAATGATTCAGGTTTTCTTAGACGTGATATTGTAGCAGATAATGAGTGTTTGGGCTTTCATTTATACCAAGATGGCGCTAATGATACATACGCTTGGGCCAATATTCATGTCAAACAGGCGATAAGAGGATCAGATGTATCAAGACTCCTAAGATCAGATGTTTCATTCTGGATTTATCCAACTTTTAGCTTTGTTCACGATATTAATTCAAAAGAGCCTCGGAATGTTTTTGGTTTAGAGGTAAATGATGGTGCCCACATAATATGGTTCATCTTTTCAGATTCTGCTGAACAAACTTACCAATTACGAAATCATAGAATAGTTCATACAAATTTGCCACTCAATCAATGGTCACATGTCAAGCTTGATATAGCCGAAGAGTATGCAAATGCAGGTTGGGAAGAACCTTCTGATCTATCATTTATCCTTATATGTGGAGCCACAAAAATGACTCCTGGAAACTATGCTGGCTATTTCCGTGAAATTAATGTATATCCCAGACAAGAAGAGTATTGACATCAACTATATGCACAAACATGATTTGAAGTTATAACACTATAACTAATTCATTAAAATTGTAGGAAATCAAGATGTTTGGGCGCATCAAAAATAAGTTCTCCAATAAGAAAGAACTCTTTTCTGACTTATGGCATGTAGCAGTTGTCTTGGCAGTCTGTGCAATAATTTTGGCGTTTACTCCTGCACCAGCATATTTAGTGTTTATTGGAGGCGCAATTATGATATCAATATTCATTCTTCCAAAGATTAGACATATAACCGACCAAATCTATTCCCTTTTATCGTGGATATTTGGAACCACTGCTGTTCTAGTGCTAATAATCTATGCTGTAAGAACAACATTCCCCTACATAGTTGGGGACAATCTAGTATTGGTACAGGTTGAAGTTGTGCCCGGCATTTATATGAAGCCCATAACAATTTTCATGTTTTCTTTCTTTCTATGGTTTGTATTCGGATTGTATACGCCATCATCTATAAGGCGCTTCG
This sequence comes from Bathyarchaeia archaeon, assembly GCA_049676905.1. Classification (GTDB taxonomy): domain Archaea; phylum Thermoproteota; class Bathyarchaeia; order 40CM-2-53-6; family RBG-13-38-9; genus RBG-13-38-9. The sequence continues at coordinate 1,288 of JBAUBP010000008.1, read as the reverse complement.
AACAGATGCTTCCAGATATTCGAAGAATTTTATATTCGTTTGCTTGGTTCGGCGTGTTGGCAAGTGGCTTTGAAATAATATATCACATTGTGGTTTGGACGGCGGCATTATCCGTGCAGGGTCTACAAAACCCCGACATTATAGTTAATCCCTGGCCTTTGCGAAGCATGACTCCAATAAATATTGTTTTTGCAACAAAGCTAGTATTTCTAATATTTGTAATATGCTGTTTTGTTATAGATTATATTAAGATGATAGATTCTAGAAGGCAGCCTTTAACCAATACTCTTTAAATCAAGAGAGATGATAGGCGAAAGTCTCGATAAGGCCGATGAACATTGAATCGAATGATCTTAGTTGCGCTTTTTTCAATTCTGGCATTACTGCCGATAGATGCTACATTAGCGCAACAGAGGGTCGATTCAATGGAGATAGTTGATCTGTACGCTCATACAGATTATACCATGGGCGTTAAAGGTGGAAGGATACTAAGCACCGCTCCGCCTTACGGGGAAAGACGTTCGGCTCTTCTTGACAGAGAGATTAATTTCACTTTGTATCCAACATTAACCAGAGACATAAAGATAGAAGGAACTGTAAACTATAGAATACATTTACGTTCACCTGTAAAAAGAACTGTTAATCTAAATGTTTCATTGTACGAAATAGGAACTGAAACTGAGATAAAACAGGTCTGCAGTGCTCTGATTGCATTACCAGTTGGAGACAAGATTAGCAAATACGTCCTTGGAATCCCTATAAGTCACACATTCCAAAACGAATCTACAATTCTGTTCTCTATCGAACCAGATCCAGATATCCAATCACTGACATTGTATTGGGATGGTGAACAGACTGCCACATCAGTATCTTTGCCAATACCACTGGAAGAAACTTTCAACATATTTGATTTAGAAATTCTTGACTCCAAAGACATACCACTGGAAGGAGCGAACGTTACTATACTTGTTGATAATAGGCGCATTTGGACAGGCAGAAGTAACTCTATGGGCGAGATTAGAGCTTTAGTTCCAAAATCAGGAGATACAGTTTATGAATTCATTGTAATTTGGAAAAGTATCATCGCTAATAGAACACTTTATCACACTTCAGAAAATCTTGAGATTCAGATTCGTTGTACGGTATATAGCCTTGAATTATTGGTAAGAGATCTACTTGGTTTCCCAGTTGAAGAAGCGAAAGTGGTCTTATTAAGAAATGATTCTATTGTTGACCAAGGAAACACAACAATTGAGGGTAGAATCAGTTTTCTCCAACTTCCTGGATC
>JBAUBP010000007.1:0-2788 GCA_049676905.1 Bathyarchaeia archaeon | reverse complement strand
GAGTAATTATCTGCCCACTCTTCAATTCCAGTAAATTCGAGGGAATTGCTAGAATGGTTTCCCAAAACTAACAGCCTGTCCAGACCATTCATTACCAAAGTTCCAGCCAGGCGAACTTCTTTTGCCTTGACACCAGCTACATGCTGCCTCTCGAAGGTAGCCATATCTGACCCACCAGGGAGACCTTCACTACCAGGAATGCCACCAACTAAAGTATTAATTCCATGCCAATTTGCACCCGCAACTGCTTTGGAGTGCATAATGTCTCGGAATGACAGGGTTTTCTTAGCACCAAGGTTCTTGATGCTTACGGTGGTGTTATCACCATCGTGAGTATATTCCTCTGGACATTCTCCATCTGCAAACGCTATATATGCAGAACCAGAAGTAAATGCTAATTCATTAAGCTCTCGCCAAGTATGCGCACTTAACTGCGTAGGCTGTTCAGGGATAGCTTTTAATACACTAATCTCTTCACACATAGCTATGATTTCAGTGGGATCAAGCGGCGTAGGATACTGCGCCGAAAAATCCGCAGGGGAAGCATAGGGCTGTGGAAGGATTACAGGATCAGTCGTTTTAGATACAAATACCTTTTCTTGAAGTGCATCCGCACCAAGATTAAGGATTTTTTCGCCAGCTAAAGGATTTGGCATTAGGAAACCTCCGTTTCAAAATATTTGGGTGTCCCAACGCTGAAACTTTACTACAACTTGTAACGTTGTAACGTTATCAACTTGACTAGGAAGTTATAAAAGTAGGATTACACGATAACCTTATTAGTAGTTTAAGCCTACTGATTTTCTACACATTTCATCAATCGTTTTTGGCTTTCTTGTTTCTCCAAAAGATTGGGGTGTTACAAGAGAAGCAGGAATGCTTCTACGCACTGGTGTTTCTACTTGTGGCTGTTGAGCTAATTGGGCATTCAGAAGGTCAAGTTTCTGAGCAAATGGTTGCATGACTTCAGAGAGAGCTTTTATCAATTCATTCTGACTTCCTTCTTCAACCACATCATCAGATTCAACTCTGAACATAAGTGCTAAAGCATTACCAAACGCTTCAAATGGCTTTTGAATAGCTTTCAGTTTTTCCTCAGAAGAAGCATCAGACAGCATCACACTATCAAAGTCTGACTTCAGTTCAGCAAAAGCAGTATTCAAAGGATGAGTTTCTTTTGGTTCTGGTTCTTTGGTCAAAGTATCAACTTTCTCATTAAGAGCCTTTAATTGCTCTATCACAGCATCAGGAATAGTAACTTGTACTGGAACATCCACTGTTTTTGTCACTTCTTCGACCTCCGCTTTTTCTTTAACATCTTCAGCTTTGATTACCAAAGCCTCACTTTTACCAACCTCTTTTGCCTTTGCTTCAAGCTCCTCAGCCAATTCATCACCAACAATCGAGGCAGCATCTTTTTTACGGGTTGTCATAGAACGTTCCTCCAACATATCAGGATCAATAGTAGTATCTTCATTCATTGGAACTCTGGTCATTGCTAAATGAATTAAAAGACCATCCATAAACGATTTTCCAGGAAACTCTCCACGAATTAACTCAACCAGACATTCAGGACAAATCTCGTTAGAAGAACTTCTCTCAAATATATAATCGTTTGATTTGTGTCTATGTTTATAATCTAAAAATGCTATGGACATTCTTATTTTATCATTAACTTCTTCGCCTGCTTTTACCTTTTGTAATTCATCTATAAGTGCTTTCCATGTGGCGTTTCCAAGAGGGGTATCATTCATTAAGCCCTTTGATTTCAAATATTTGCCATCTACATAAATTGCACTTACATCTCCAGGAATAGCATCACCATTCATATCAGGATAATGACTAAGAGATAAATAAGGAATACCACCCTGCCAAAAATCACTTGTATATTCTTCTGGAGGAGGTTCTTTTTTCTCAATTCGATCCAAGAAAGATGTGAACAATTCTTGGGTCATGTTATCTCCAGCCTTGTCATCTTCTGTGTTAGAGTTATCAGCCCTCCATCGGCGTTCTCCAGTTTCTTTATCTACAGTAGCACTTTTTATAGTTAAAGAGAATTCTTGCACAGCAGATTTCTTGCTCCAATTGCCTTCAGCATCTTTGACAAAACCGGCATTAGACACTGCTTTCCAGGCGATCTTGGCAGCGCAAGCCTCAGCGTCTTTCTTGCCTTTACAAGTTCCTAAAAGAGCTTCCTTGTAAACCTTTTTATGAATTGCCTCGCCTTCTTTTGGCAGCGTTCCTACGGGCATGCTAGTTTATCTCCAATACACTAAATTGGTCTTTCCAACCTAATGCTATCAAATACATTATAAATGATGTTACTGCTCCAGTCAAAAAATATGCAAACACTGTGTTTATGCTTGGAAACCAAAGATTAAAAATATTAATGTTCAGTATCCAAGCCAAGAACCAATATACCCAAACTCCCAAACATAAATCGCAACTAAATAATTTCTCCAGAGGTTTCCATAAAGATGATAAATAACCAATAAGAGGAAAACTCTGGATAAGATAGATAATTAATCTACCTAGCAGGGCATATATGAAATAGTAAAGAACCAATTTATTCTTTCAATATCAAAACATACATAAAACCAAATGCTTTTGCGCCTGTTTCTACATCAACAGTTAGGTCTCCTAAATAATGAGTAGCAAATAATTCATATCCCATCACATCAACCCAATAACCGAGATACTCATCTATTTCCTCTCCAGAGTAGTGCCCTTTTATGTGGTTTGGTTGAACTCCAGCACCAGCAAAATAGCGCATAATCTGTTTTACTTT
>JBAUBP010000006.1:0-5864 GCA_049676905.1 Bathyarchaeia archaeon | reverse complement strand
GTTCAAATCAGGCCCGTAATGGAAATAGTTAGGAGTATGAGAGGGGATATTGAGGGATTAGCGCCAGAAGTAGCTAAAGAGCTAGATGGAATAAATTCAGTCCTTGAAGATATTCATTCTGGAACCGGGCAAGTTTCTCCGATTAATTTTGAATTAGATCTTGCAGGTGAAGAGGCTACACGAGTGCTGGAAGAATCGAAGTTAGTTGCAAGCCAAAAGGCAAGTGAGCGATTTCCTGAACTCCCAATAGAATCCAAGGGGTTAGAGCAGACAGATTTAACAGAAATTCTCAAGGATTCTGAAACTGTTTTGCATGAGAAAGGTAATGAGGAATTTATACACTCCAAGTCTGAATCGTTAGTTCTGGAAGAAGTATTATCTTACATCAAGTCAAAAGAAGGCCGATTATCAGTGAAAGATTGTGCGGACTCTCTTTCAATTCATACGAACGATGTCCTTACAGCAATTGACAGTCTAAAAGAACAAGGAAAGCTTGTCATTGAGAGAGAGGCAGAATAGTTTAATTTGTAAATTTTAGGTGAAGTGCTTTGTCTGCAATAGAAGAATTAGAACAAATTGCCGTAAAATATGCAACCGAGGCTATCAGGCTTGATAAACAAGGATCCAGAGGACTTGCAATAGTAAAGTATCAAAAATCAATCGAGATTTTATTCAAGTTATGTTCTCTTTATCCAAATTCCTCTCAAAATCATGTGTATATGGAACATGTTGAATCATACAGAAAAAGAATCAAAGAGATCCAAAATAAAGTAAATCATCAAGAACCTGTAGAGAGTGCACCATCTGGTAGTGAAGCAAAATTTGAGCAACTTGTTCTAACCGAAAAACCTGATGTCCGATGGGAAGATATTGCGAACTTGATTGAAGCAAAAAGAGCAATTGAGGAGTCCATAATATATCCTGCGAGGAGATCTGACCTCTTTCCTTTGGGATGGCATAGAGGTATACTCTTTTTTGGGCCGCCTGGATGTGGTAAGACTCTATTAGCAGCTGCAATTGCGACAGAGATCAATGCTTCGTTCTTTTGTGTTGATGCACAATCAATAATGTCAAAATGGCTTGGGGAATCTGAAAAAAACGTAGCCCATCTATTTGAAGAGGCGAGACAAGTAAGCTCACAAGGAAAGGCAGCGATAATATTTATCGACGAAATCGATTCGTTAGTTGGAATCCGTTCTCAGGAAGTTGGTGGTGAAGTAAGAACTAGAAATCAGTTTCTAAAAGAAATGGATGGTGTAGTTGACAAGAAAAAAAATCTTCAAATATATGTGATTGGAGCGACAAACAAGCCCTGGGCTTTAGACGATCCATTTAGAAGAAGATTCCAAAAGAGGATATTCGTACCCTTACCCGAGGTAGATGCAAGGCTTGAAATGTTTAGGATTTTTTCGAGAAAGCTTGGGAAATCTCTAGCCATTTCTGAAGATGTGGACTTCGACTCTCTTGCAAAAATGACTCAAGGCTATTCTGGTAGCGATATTTTGAATAATTTCCAAGGAACTCAAGCATTAGTAGTCAGAGAATTTTTTGAGAACGGGAATCCTGATGATAAACAGGCTAAACCTAGACCAATAACAATGAAAGATTTCAAAGACATTTTTCGTGTTAGACGGCCCAGTGTAGATCAAAGCTTGATAGTTGACTATCTAAAATGGTCTGAACAATATCAGGCTGCATGAGGAGAAAATGTGACAATGAAAACAATCAATTCAAAAGACCTGAGAATCCTTGCGGAGTTAGTTCATAATTCAAAAGCAACACTAACGAACCTAGGTGATAAACTAGGATTACATCCAAATGTGGTCGCATATAGAATAAATAAACTTGAGAATCTTGGAATAATACGCGACTATACGGTAAACCTTGATCTTGAGAAACTTGGTCTATCTGAACAAGTTTACTTAGGAGCAAGTTTTCCAGCAAATTCTAAACGTGACACAGTCATAAAACAAATTTCTGATCTTCCGCAAACAATTACGGTGGTAAGTTCTTTTGGATCTCCAGAAGTCATATTTCATCTTATTGGTAAAAGTAAAGAAGATATTGACAGAGTCATAACAAAACTTCGAGAATACAATGTCAAGATAGATTATGCAGCATCAGTTATCAAGACATATCAAAATGGAAGTATCGGCGGCTTTCTGAAGAGTATGGCTGACGGAATAGAACCGGATGTTGGAGGTGAAACACAGGATGTCTAGTTATGCACTATTATTGAAACTATTTAGCAAGCCAGAATATCGTACATTTCTATCTGTAGTAATGATTTCTGTTCTTACGATAATCCTGTGGTTCGCAATAGCGAATGCAATAGGACATTACGTAAGATCCATCATGATGGTGACGATATTTGTGGCGATCTCGGCGCTGGCGCTTAACGAAATTGTTGCTAGTTTCACTAATAGAAAACGAGACATCGCGATATTAATTGCTGTGGGAATATGGAAGCACCTAATTGGAGGAATACTGCTTTTAAAAACAATCGTGTATACGTCAATCGGCTGGACCCTCGGAATGATTATGGCATATCTCCTGGGATGGCTAGGAGGTATTTCTAACAACATTGTACTCCAACAAATTGCACTATTTGCAGCAGTACTAATTTTAGGACCAACTATTGTGGCTGGAATCTCTTGTTTGATTCATACATCTCGATTTAATGTTCCAGAGGTTCTCAGACAGTGACTAATGATTGTACAAAAATTGCAGTTTCCGTGAGAGGCCTTCACAAACATTTCGAAAGTGGTCATTCTGAGACACGTCTATTCAATGGATTAAATTTCGATATTAATGAAGGAGATTTCGTGGCCATCACTGGATCGTCCGGAACAGGAAAAACGACTTTGATGAATCTTATTGCTGGTTTGGATAAACCTACGAAGGGCACAATTAGAGTGCTGGGAAAAGAACTTTCTTTACTTAGTGATCGGGAGTTAACCGCACTGAGAGGGGAGTCAATTGGTATTCTCTTCCAAACTTTCGGATTACTGACTGATTTGAATGTTAAAGAAAACATCAAGGTTACCCAGATGATCTCTGGAAAGAATAATTCGAACGGAGAAAGATATTCAGATGAACTACTAGAATTCTTTGGTCTTAACAATAAAGCTGATTTCAATCCTTCCAGCCTGAGTGTTGGAGAAGCAAAAAAAGCTGGAATAGCAAGAGCCCTTTCGACTGGACCTCAGGTACTTCTTTTAGATGAGCCAACAGGTAATCTCGATCCCCAATCGGTTAATGTTCTTTTACCAATTCTGCGAGGATTAAGACACATCTATGGAAAAACAATCATTATGACTACCAATACGCCTCGTGCTGCTAAAATAGCCAATCGTGAGATCCACATTGAAAAACCAAAAATAATTCCGATTATGTGATGTGATAAGAATGTTCAGATATAAACCATCTTGGAGTGAAAAGATTAAGGAAGCAATGCGCCCAACTCCCATGAAGCGCAGACTCAATAATGCGATTCATAGGATGTCCGTTCAGATGCGACAAATGGATTCTCAAACTAACCGTCTACAATCTCGAGAAAAAAATCTATACACAAAATGTGTTGGAGCAATACAAGCTAAGGATAGCATGAAGGCATCAATGTATGCTGATGAGTGTGCTGAAATTAGAAAAATGGTTCTTAACACATTAAAGAGCCAAATGGCGCTTGAACGAGTCAGCCTAAAACTCACAAGAGTCAGAGATTTTGGTGAATTAGCGTATAATATGACTTCTGTAGGAGCCATAATGAAACAGATCAAAGATGGCATTCAGAATATAATGCCTGAAATATCTATGGAACTTGCAAATGTTAACGAGACCCTACACTCTATTTGCCTTGAAATCGGTGAAGTCACTGAACAGACAATAGATTATGATGTCCCAACAGAAGAATCAGAAAAAATTCTGACAGAAGCTACATTAGTGGCTGAACAGAAGATGCAAGAAAGATTCCCAGACATGCCTAAGATTCCTTCTCCAGAACCAGATTCGTCTGTACAAGACTAGGTGAATAAGATGATGACTGAACTTTCTGAGCCGGAATTGAAAGGTTTTCTTGGTAAACAAATATTTGATACGTACGGCCGAAGATTAGGAACTATCATAGGTGTGACGCTAAATGATTTTGGTGAGATGCAATCCTTAGAACTTGAGAAGGGAAATAATGAATTACAAAGACTGTCAGTTGATCAAATTTCTATGGATAGAGATAAAATAATAGCTATTTCAAAATGGAAGATACAAATAGAATCACTACTAAAAGAGATGGATTCGGCACAACGAAGATTGGCTGCATTAAGTGAACTTCTTAAACGCAAAGAGATCCCGAAAAATCTCTATGATGAATTAACGCAAAAACATGAAGAAGCAATAGAGAATCTTAAATCAAAGAAGAGCGCGGTCATAGAAATAATTCAAAGTAGGGAAAAGGAATTAGATAGGCAGATAGACGATTTGACGAAGATTTTAATTGAATTAAAAGCTGGAAAATGGTCAGAAGAATTCTCTAGTAAAGTCTATGAAGTGGCTTCAAATTCGATAGAGCCAAATCTCGAATATGTTGCCAAAGAAAAGAGAGACTTAGTAGATCATATTGCCGAATTGACTAAGTTGTTTTGAAAGTTTTATCTCTAGACTAGATTTTCAATTTTCCCATATTCTCCATCATATTCAGGTGAGATTTTGATCTGATTATTTCTGACTTTGATGATTGCATTGGCCAATAAAGGATTAGTTGCTTTCTTCAACTGTTCCTTCGTAGCATCTAATAGTACTATGTACTCATTCCCAAATTTTTCTATTAAGAGATTGTATAGCCGCCAAATACTGGGATGGATAAGCTGTTTTATCCCAATAACTGCTGAAATGATCTCGGAAAGTGGTAGAAGATAAATAAAATCTTGAACTTTTTGAGGTCGATAGCCCGCGGGTCGATAAGCAAGCTCTTCGATTCTCTGTTCTACGCCCAAAGTCATGGGATGTTGGCATTCCGGACAAATGTTCTCTGAAAGGATGGCTTGTTTAGGAGACATCGAAATGTGGCATTTTCTGTGTCCAGTCCAGTGGTATTTGCCATATGATGGATTAGTTTCTATAGTGAATCTGAATTTCTGAAGGTCTTTCTTTTTGATAGAGTCAATTATCTCTTTGTATGTTACGTTTCGTAAATCAAACACGGTTGCTTCCCTTCCAAGTCTCAATGGATAGGCTGAGTGACTATCAGAGTTTGAAAGTAAAGTAAAACGATCTAGGGCTTTTATTCTCCAATTCATTATAGGATCTGAAGAAAGCCCTGTTTCGAGAGCAAATATTTTATCGTATTTGTCGCCGTAACATTCTTCAACCATATCAAATCCAGATTTTGAACCAAAAATGCCATACCAAGGGGTCCAAATATGGGCTGGAAAGATCATATTATCGTTTGATGTCTCCATGATCTCTTCAATTAACTCGGCTCCAGATATCTTTAGAATTGGTCTGCCATCCGCAGAGAGTTTTCCAAATTTTCCAAGTTTATCAGTGATCTGATAAGCAATCTCTATTGAAGGTGATACTATGACATGATGGACTTTTCGTTTCTTTTGAGAATGTTCGAAAAAGGTGCTGACTTCTGCTGTCATAATAAATTTGATTTTAGCTTTTTTTTCTGATTTTATTGCATAAAGAACTGTACCCGATTTTGGTTTAAGGCATGTTTTTATTTCTTTCATCCAAAGCGGATGTGTAAAATCGCCTGTTCCTATTATGGATAGGCCTTTCATAATGGCGAATCGTTCTATTTCTTGGAGATTCATATTCTGGCTTGTTGAACGGCTAAATTTAGAATGAATATGCAGATCTGCAAT
>JBAUBP010000005.1:0-14107 GCA_049676905.1 Bathyarchaeia archaeon | reverse complement strand
GGTGTGGGATCACACCAAAGTATACTATTATGAAGGCATACCCGCATATGGTACAACTCTCGTACCATGTAACTGGGCTATGCCAGAAATCATGCTAGGACTAGCTGTTTTCGGCAAATTTTTTCTACGAGAGCAGTGGGCGCGTTTTCCATCTACTCTACAGATCGGAATACTATATGCTATTCCCTTCTTGGTTACAGCATTTGTTTTAGGTAGAGGCTTCTGTGGATGGATATGCTTTTTTGGGGGAACCGTACAAGCATGTATGTCTGGTGACAAAGTAAGATGGAAAATGTCAAAATTCATGAAACAGTCTCCATCAGGCGAACAGTACATTGATGGTCTCCGGGAAGAGGTTAAAGACGTCAAGTATGGAATAGCCACTGGAATATTATTACTTGCATTTGCATTTGCTGTACCCCTCATATGTATTGTCTGCTGGGTCTGGTATGTCCAATTCTTTTGGCTCGCAATCACCTTTCTATTGGTATCCATTGTGTTTGTTGGCATCCTGCCATTTATGAATAAGAAAAGATGGTTCTGTATGGTGGCATGTCCAGTAGGTGCAATAATAAATTTTATAGAGAAAATTACTCCATTTCACGTGAAAGTTGATAAAAATATTTGCATCAAATGCAATAAATGCATAAACGTATGTGAAACATATGCAATGACCCGAGAGTCTATAGAAAAGTCTGGAAAACCTAACATTGATTGTATTAAATGTCATCGATGTATAGAAGTCTGTCCTGTGGATTGTATAGATGTCCATGTTAGAGGTACCGAAATACGAGCTAGATCTTGGTTAATACCTCTATCCATAGCGGCGGCTGCATCATGGTATGCATGGTTTGTTATAGCAATTCTAATATTGCCATTAATACTCAGATTCTAATAAAAAGAGATCTGAAGGAAAATTGAATTTGAAACTTCGTGGTTTACCTCGATGGAGAAAAGTCGAATTAGCACAGTCTCTTTTTAGTTTAGTAATTATCACTATGGTAATTTCAACTTCCATTTATTATTACTACGTACCACAGATAGAGGCTTCAAAAGATGAAATTAGAATCTTGAAAATGGCTACAGGTGCTCCTTACTCTACCATTACAACAGTCGTTCCAATTAGAATATGGGTTATAGATGAAAATGGTAATGTTGATAGGACTAGGAATGATGTGATAGAGTTAACTCTCGCGCCATCAAAAATTATTGAATTGCGACAGAGTCAAGTAAATCTTGTGCAGGGGGAAGCCACGCTTGAAGTACATGCAATTTCTGAAGGCAGAGATAATGTTTTGCTTACAGCAGTCTGGGTGAGTGGAGAATCATACTTAGAACCTGCATCGATACTAGTTGTATATCCACCATTGGGATCAGGCGGCTGAATAATAATTTTCTTGACTAGTAAGAAATGCGATTATTAAAAAAAAGAAAAAAAGGGAAAGGTGTTCAAGCACCTGCTTCACTGAGCAGATGCTTGACGATGTTTATCTTGTATCTGTTCTCGCTAAGTGGTGTTGCATTGTTGAGTGCTGATCTTATTTCTTCAGGTGTACCGGATGGTATTATTGGTGCTACTCCGCCAAGGGCTACAGTTGTGCCTTGACTTGTCGTTGCTAGTGCAACGCTTGCCGTAGCAAAGTCGATTGCTCCTCTGGTTCTGCTCTTAAGGAATACTCCCTTGCTTGGTTTCTCAGGTACGACTATGTCTGTTATGATTTCGTCTGGTTTCAAGACGTTACCTAAGACTATATAGAAGTCTTTCATAGGTACAGTCCTTGCTCCTTCCATTCCAGCGATGTTTACATTAGCGTTTAGGGCTGTCAAAGCAACGGATAGGTCTCCAGGAACAATTGCATTGCATACTTTCTGTTCCATTATTGCGTTGTACTGGTTTCGGCCACCGGGGACGAAACAGATAGGTCCGCCTTTTCTGTAGCAGTTCCAATCTTTCAGTCGATAGTACCAACACCATACGTTTTGGCATAGGTTACCGCCGACTGTTGCTTGGTTCTGTAGTTGAGGTGAGGGGCCTTTTCTGGCAGCTTCTGCGAGCATTGGTATAGGTGATTTATCGACTAACTGAGACAGCTTGACTGCAGCTCCGATGTGAAGACCATCCTCTTTCTCTTCGATTGTATCAAGACCTAGCTTCTTAATGTCAACTAGGACTTCTGGCGTGGGCATGTATCTCTTTCTTAGCCAGTCTACTATGTCGGATCCGCCGGCTAAGACCTTGCCTTTTCCTGCTGCCTGATTGAGTACTTGGCATGCATCTTCAATTGAGGTTGCTGTGTAGTATTTTACTGGTGCTAAAGCTCTCAATTTTCTTTTCCTCCTTTACGCCTTCCCTAAGGCCTCCAGTACTCTCTTCTGTGATAGTGCGGGTGCATGTTTGATCCAGACACCAATAGCATCGTGTACTGCGTCTACGAGTCCTGGAATTGAGGCGCAGTCAACTCCTTCACCGACACCTTTTGCTCCGAAGGGACAGTCGACTCTTGGGTTCTCTCCGAAGTATTCGCCCCAGACTGGTACGACTGCAGTATGTATGTCATCCATCTTGGGATAGTCGAGTATAGTGGGCATCTTCCAATCGACTAGAGTCTTGGTCAATAGAGATCCATTATCGTAGATGTTCTCTTCATACATCCCGTTAGCTCCGCCGTGGTATAGTCCTCCGCCTATGATCTGTCCTTCTAGCAATGTTGGGTTTACGGGTAATGCGTCATTTCCACCAATCCATTTCGTAATCTTTGTTTCGCCTGTCTCCTTGTTTATCATTACTTCCCAGGCGTGTGCCATGAAGTTCATGTGCATGATCAGTCTGAAGTATGGTCCTAACGCTTGTCCTGTGTAGTAGTCGTTTGTTCCTGGTCCATCGTAGTCATTTGGTGCGCCGTCAGGCCAGTTCTTTGAACCTTGAACGATTGTGTGCGGGCGTGGTGCCATTGCATCTCCCCATGATATGGCATTTTCAGGGTCACCCTTGACTTGTATCATGCCGTCGACAGTCTCTAAGTTTGATGCGTTGGTGCCGAGTTTTGGTGCAGCCCATTCGAATAATTTTGCTTTTGCGTTCTTGGCTGCATCGATTATGGCTTGGCCAGTATCGTCTGTTGCTGAGCTGGAGAATGAGTCGCTCGTCCATGGGACATATGCTGTGTTGACTTCGAGTTTTCGTACATTTTCTATTGGTATGTTCATTGCTTCTGCGACAAACTGCCTTGAGATGGTGTTCATGCCTTGTCCAATGTCCATGGAGTCAGCTATGATGTCAACTACTCCACTTGCTCTTAGCTTGAGGAATATCAGATTATGTACCATGTCTCCTTGTGAGTACTTGTTAGCTCCTGTGAATCCTCTTCCTACGACCCATGGTTCTGGGACGGATGGTTTGGGTCCCCATGCCTGCATCATTTCATAGGTTTTCTTAAAGACTCCTTCGGATCCTTGGCTTCTGATTATCTCGTTCTGAGCGCTGCGTTCACCTTCTTTGGTGAGGTTCTTCAGTCTTATCTCAAGCTTGTCCATACCGAGTTTCTCAGCTAACATGTTAACCATTGTCTCATGTGGGAACTGAGATTCCAACACTCCGAACCCTCTATAGGACATTGTTTCAACGTGATTGGTGTATGTATCATATGCGGTAAACATAACGTTTGGTCGTTCGTACAGGTCTCTATGACCCCAATGATATGTACAGGTTATTGCTTCTCTTGCTCTTTCCATGACTGTTAAGCTGAATACTGCATATGGGGTGCCTACATTGAATGTTATGTCGATTGCTGTAAAGCTTCCATCATTCTTGGCTCCAGCTTTGATTTGGCATACGTTCCATGGTCTTGTTGCATGTGTTAAACGGTTATCGTCGAATACTACTCTAACAGGTCGACCTGTTGCTTTGGCAGCTATTGTAGCATATGGTCCTGGTACACCGCAGTTCTTTCCTCCGAATCCACCAGAACAAACGTCAGGGCCTATTACGTTGAGTTTGTCTAATGGTATTTCCGCTGCTGCTGCTGCTGTTGGCCATGGAACTGGGTGTATGTTCTGAACGTCGACCCATAAGGTCATTGTTCCGTCACCGTGTGGTTGGGCTGTTGCAGATGTTGGGACAATGTATCCGTGTGGGTCTGCTTCTGTCGTAAACTCTTCTTCGATTACGACGTCTGCATCTGCGAATCCTTGCTCAATGTCACCGCTTCTGACATAGAAGCAGTTGATTACGTTTGGTCTCTCAGCTTCGAATGGTGGAGTGATCAGTCTTGGTGTATGAACTACTTTAGGCGGATTCACATCACGGGCTGCTACTACATCGAGCAGAGCATCCGTAACTTCATATCTGACTTCTACTGCATGTGCCGCATCGTCAGCTGCTTCTTGGGTCTCTGCAACGATCATTACTATTGGCTGGGTATCAAAGAATACCTCGCCTTCAGTAAGCATAGGTATGTCGCCTAAGTTCAACTTTCCTGCGAATTCTGGTGACTTTGCAGTGAAAACTCTTACTACACCGGGCGTATTTTCAGCTTTGCTAGTGTCCAAGCTTGTGATTTTTGCGCTACCATAAGGACTTCTTACAAATCTCGTGTAAAGACAACCTGGCACCTGTACGCTCGATGTGTATTTGACGTTGCCTGTTACTATGGCTGTTCCATTGTAGTCTAATTCTCTTTGAGACATATATCTTAGGCCAGAATATCCTTGTTCTGCCATCTTTTCCTTGAAAGGTTCAAGACTTGACAAAAAACGTGTTCCCATTTATATCATGCCTCCATAATTGATTTTACAACTCTTTCATACGTTCCACAACGGCATAGGACTCCAGATACAGCTTCTCTAACCTCATCTTCAGACGGGCTAGATTTCTTGTCTTTCAGTGCTTTTCCACACAAAATAAATCCTGGTGTGCAGACTCCACACTGAAAAGCAGTATTCTTGATGAATGATTGCTGTATCGGTGATAGTGTGCCTCCTGATGCTAAACCTTCTATCGTAGTTATGTCTGCTCCAGCGCAATCGATTGCTAGCATGCTGCAAGATAGAACGGGATTTCCGTTCATCAGAATGGTGCAGCTTCCACATGCACCGTTATCGCATGCTTCAGGTGTTCCTCTGAGTCCGACGATGTCACGGATATATTTTTGTAGTGTCCATCGTGCTTTGACACTCTTCATAACAGAAACACCATTTATTTTCATAGTGATTGTTTTAGCTTCTGCTGGACCGACTATTTCTCCTGCTGGGGTTGTTGGTAGTACTGGTGCTGTCGGTTGCATCATTGTGGTTGCGCCGTATGTTGCGGCTGCTCCCACAACAAGTCCTGCTACTGCTCCTTGAATGAATCCTCGCCTTGAAACGCCTTTTTTCTCGGGTTTCTTTTCTTCTGTCAATTTTATGTTTTCCTCGCTCTTTTTTCAAATTCTCCCATTTTGCCTTAATGGCAAGTGTCAAAATCATCATGAAAGGAATATAACGGTTGCCGTAATACAAATCGTTTTTATATGCCGAGCGCGACCGCGCTATGCCGTTAAAAGCCAAATTGATAACATGATCACATACATTGTGATTGTAAGTAAGCATGTTAGATCACATATAAATCCAGCATCACGTACACAAATAACTAAAACAATCATGGTAGTACTATCAAAAACAAATGATCAGAATCAAATAAATTGCCAATAAACATTCTGATATGTGATATACTTTGGTTGATACCGATTCTAGTCGAGGAAGATATGTTCTATTGATCTGTAAGAATTGTAGAATGAGGTTTGAAGTTTCTTCACCAGACGATAAACATATCTTTGCAGCGCAAACAAAAACAGCATTCGAAGTTCCTTCACCTTCAGGTGACAGCAGTCTTTCCGACAGCCAAAAAACATCTGATGATGGAATCATTGAATTAGAACATGAATGTCCAAAATGTAAAGATAAAAATAAGGTTTTTTGGGGAGCACCTAAAGTTCCTTAACTTCGAATAGAAAAGAAAATATGTCCTTCTATTGTTTATTCGCTTGTTAAATGACTCTTTCTCGAGTTATGACTAAACCTGTGATCTTCCAAGAATCCTCTTGTCTGATCAAAGTAAATTCTTCTCGAAACGCCTCAACTGGAGGCATTGTTTGTCCAGTTATGAATCTTGTTCCTTTTGTGTGGTATACCGCTTCAGCGGATCCATCTCGGATCTCAATCTCAGAGACTTCAGCTTTCACCTCATATCGTTCCAAGTTCCGCAATTTATCGTCATAATATCTCTTTATCATTTCACTTCCTCGATAAGTTGTACCTTCCGAAGATACAATGACAGCATTCTCAGTGAAGTGTTCGAAGATTTTCGATATAGATCTACTGTGTAGTGTATCATAATATTTATCCAGAAAATTATCGATCTCTTTCTGTTCTTCAGTCAATACCTTTTGTTCGCTGGGAATTTGTGTAACTGCATAAAAAATCCCAAGGACGATTAGAATTACGATTACAAGAATTAGAATATTTCTCCACTTAATAGGCCGTCTAATTTTGGATATCAGACGAGGTATCAAAAGAGCCACTACAATGATTATTAGAAAAACTGCTCCAAGAAGAATAGGTGGAATATCCAATTTCGAGTCAGATCCTCTTCAAGAAAAATTAATGTTATTTGATTTAAAAAAAACACTTGTTATATATGACGTTTTGCTTATACCCCAAACCACAATCTTTGATTTTTCGAAATAATGAATTATAATGGATTTATGTCGGGAAAATTCAATCGTCTATTGGCAAATCTTGAATTTCGTAATTAGAGTGATTCTGCGATCTCTAGCTTGGCGGGTAGGTATTCATCGACTATGTATGTCAATCCGTATCTGCTAAAAGCCTCCTGTTCAGCTTTTTTGTTAATTTTAACGAAGGTATCAATTTCTTTCTTCCAGAGTTTGCCATCGTATCTGGGATCTTTCTTTAGTTCGTGAAGTCTTTTTACATCAAGTTCAGTGAGTGGGTCGCTGGGAAGTTTGTAATCCACAATGTCTGTTGCCCATACTCCAAACCATTTGGCGTCCGGTGTATTCAAGTCCCTTAGATGAGCTGCATTTGCTGAGCCTGATATTATGACCATGGCTATGTGCATGCCCCATGGATCTCCGTCTGTGAAGATGTATACAGGAAGTTTGAGTTCTCGATTTAGTCTTTTTAGAAAACCTCTGGTTGCCCTGGGGGCCTGTCCAGCTGTATGGATGAGTAGAGCTTTGTGTTTCGTATGAACTTTCTCTTCGATGAATCGTGTGAAGAGTCCACCTTTCTCTATAGCTATAACTTTGTCGGCTTTGCAGCTGACAAGTTCTGAGCTGGTCAATGCAGGACCGATCATCATTCCGTCGGGATGTGATGTTAGGTTAAGCTTGTTTCCTTCATATCCTGGGAGCGTATATTCCACTGTGAGATCACCGAAGATTGCGCTCCTCTCTTCAGGGAATACGTTAAAGTCTTCTCTTGAGTAGCCTATCACAGTCTCAAGATCTGTGATTAGATTATCACTCTCTTGCTGATCCGTAAAGCTCATTTCATATGCTTGTGCAGAGTAGTATACGTCTCTTAGTGTGCTCGTTTTGCTTTGCCGGCTTAATTCATCTACAAACATGCCTGTCCATATGAGCTGTGTCAGAGGTCTAATGTGCCTTATATTTCTGGCACTTCGTTTTACGGATCTATCTCCTAAGACGTATTGCCTAAGCTTTTCATCGTAGAAGATGTTGTTTATTGATCTGCTGGGCATTTTTGTCCATGGAAACTCTCCTGAAACTATCTGGTCATATGTTTTCTCTCCGAAGTCTTGGAGGGAAGAGATGACCTTTTCCTTTCTTTCTTTGACTGCTCCTTTACGTTGTTTCTTCTTACTCTTCCTTGGCATATCTTGCTGCACTCCTCATGAGTTTTTTAACATCTGGAATCTTTTTCTTCTTAGCAAGCATGGATGAGAATCTAGCGATCTTTGGTAAATATTTTGAGAATACGTCAAGTCTTTTCTTTTCTCTTTCCATATGGTGTTTCTTGGATAAAAAGAGTGACAGATGTCTGGCGACCTCTCTTAAAGCATTAATTACTTCATGTTCAACTTCGGGTCTATCTGCAATGAATTCTTTACCGACGGTTTTGTATGGGATCTTGGTACTGCATATATGCACAAATACGCCAAGTGCGGTGTCTGGTAGAACTCTGTAATGTCTCCAATTCATCATATCATTCGTTACTTTGTAAGAAATGTCGCTGGCTTCATCAAAAAGTAGAGGTATTCGATTTGCAAATCTATAAAGTAGAATCCCAGCTGATTTTGGAATTTCGCCACCATATGCTACTCCAACCTCTACGATGAAAGGATAACCCGAGTAGGCTGCGGGCCTTCTCTGATGCACCGCTACAAATTCTGGGTTAAGTTCTTTCTTAATCCCTGTATTCAGAAGCTCTTTACCTAAAGGAGATAGACAAGTTGCATCTGGTGATAAAAATCCCTCATAATTTTTAACCGCATATACAAACTTCACGATCTCTTCCGGTGTGAGATTTTTCGGTTTTCTTTTATAGCTAATATCTGCGAATTCAAGAAATTTTCTTGCTGTGGATTCACCAACCCTCTGAAAATGGCGCTTCATGAAATCTTTCATTGTTCTTGAATTCGTAACGTCAATCATTCGTTTCAATGTCTCAATGTCTATGCCATGTGGATGAGGTGTAGTTTCGGTTGGAGGTTTAGGCATCAAAGTTGTTGCTCGATCGAATTTGTAAAATCTTCCTCTCGGATCTACGAATGTAAGATTTGCATAAGGCACGACAATCGCTGTCTGTTTGAGGTAGTCGAGTATCTTCGCCATGGCTCTCGAGTAGTCACCTTCAGTTGTAAATTCTACAATGGTTCCATGCCACCGAGATTTATTTCTATGTGTCTTATTCTTAATCACTATTGGCCTATTTTTCTGGATGTCCATTGTAAGTGTATATTCGTAACTGTTGGGACCACCAATACTTGAAATGATTTTTGTCTGTCCGTGAGTTGTGATTTGTCCGTAGAGTACCGCCATTTTTCCGCCTAATCCAAATGTTCCGCGAGTTTGTCTGAGCTTGTATTTTGATCCGAAAAGGACCTGACCGAAAGCTGAAGGGATAACGTTAGATGGTAAGCCTGATCCATTATCTTCAATTCTTATTTTGTAGATGCTTGGATCAGAGATAGGTTCTTTTTCTGGTGAAATTCTAATGTAGATGTCTGGGAGAATCCCGCTAATTTCGCAGGCATCTAGAGAATTCTCTACCAATTCTCGTATTGTCGAGTAAATTGCTCTGGATGGATTAGTGAATCCTGCAATGTCTCTATTTCTATAGAAGAAGTCTGCAGGACTAATTTCCTGAAAGGTCTCAGACATATTAGACATCACCTTTTTACTAAATCGAATTTGATGAGTGCCAGAATTCTATGTTCACTTCGTTGGCTCCCATAGTTCTGTTATTTTTTTAATTTTCTGCTCACGTCTACGATGCCTTAAGAACTTATGGACTGTCGAGTGCTGTTTACCTTCTAATAGTATTAATGTCGCCTCTCTTGCTATTGAGATGGAATCATAGTCACCAATCAAAGATATTGTATGCCCATAGATTGATACATCAGCTTTTGTTAATTCTTCTATAAGTTTTCGCGTTTTTCCACCTCGACCGATTACTCTTCCTTTCATTCTTGAAATTGTGTCCTCATTTCTTCCGAATATCTCTCTTAGATCTATGATGTCTAGGATTATCTCGTCATCTCTTAGTGCAAATGCACGATCAGGAGAAAAACCTCTTCCTATTGCAGTTACTATGTCGCGTGCTTTTAGCAAGGAAGCCGCGTCCCCGTCTTCAGATGCAAGTGTCAATTCTACGATTCCGTTTTCGCTGTCGATGTTGAGTTTGGCTCTGAAGGTGCTTTCTATTCTCTGTTTTATTTTGCCCTCTTCGCCTACAAGCGCCCCGATTCTATCTTGGGGAATAGTCACATTAAATTTAGTCTGCATTCTCGCCTACAACTTGCCTGTATAGTTCATCCGGTTCTGGAATTTGTATCCCCGTATTTGTGAAATATTTTATAATATTTGATAAGTCTCGCTTCAAAAAATTATTTGCCAAAGGATGTTCTAATCTGACTGCTTGAGAAAGATCAAAAATAACAACTTTGTTCTTCCAGATCATAATGTTATATTCGCTGAGGTCTCCATGCACGAGTCTAGCTTGCCTATATAATTTCGTTATGTTTTCAATCAATTGATCAAATGTCCTTGCCGGATTTTTCAAATTTGCTTCTCTTAAAAGAGGAGCGGGCTGGCCATTCTCTCCTATAAATTCCATTATGAGTACGTTCTTCTCTATGACTATTCTTTTTGGAACATTGACTCCTGATTCTTGCGCATCTTTGAGATTGTCGAATTCTTTTCGTGCCCACAGATAAATAAGAGATTTTGTGCTACGATTAATCCGTTCGAATCTGGGATCGCCGTCGACGTATTTCTGCATGCCCTGTTTGAATTCAGATGATGTTGTCAAAAATATTTTTATTGCAATATCGATGTTTCCTGGGCCTTTTCCCCAATATAGCCTGGATTCTTTGCCTGATCTAAGAACTCCAAAAATATCTTGGATGTAATCTTTGTTCATAAGGCTATAAATTGTCATTAGAGTAGTTTTATCGAAGACTTCTTCAAATACCTGTATATCTTCGCTTCTTTTCTTACGCATTCGCCTTTCAGTGTCTTGTCTTCTTTCTCTATGTCTTAGTCTCTCTCGTACTTTGTCATCAAAACTTTTTTTCAAAATCTCTCCCTATTATGCTGGAAGATGTCCTCGTTCTCTGAGAGTATATACTTGACTCTTAGTATAACGCCAACGAATATCTCCGCGTTCTTTGAACTGAAAGTCCCAAGGTTCAACCAGAACCGCGTCACCGAGTCTAACCCAGACTCTTCTTTTCATCTTCCCTCTTATTCTGCAGAGCCTCTCATAGCCATCAGCACATTTTACTCGAACTCTATCGAATCCGAGTAGTTGTGTGACAAATCCTACGACTTGACCTGGCCCAGGAGTAACTAGTTGTTTTAGCTCTCCTTCACTTAGTACTTTTTTCTTTCCCATTTTCGTTTTGGGCTCCGCATTAGTTATTGGTATTCAGGATCCAGTTTGGTAACCATGAACTCAGTACAGCAGATAAAGGTTTAGATTAAATGCAATTAATTCTTAGTTAAGCATAAGGTGTTCGGTATTTCAATATTGACTTATACGTTTTTGTTAATTTTTTCTGCCCAACAATTTCTGTAGATTAGTTTCTCTGTTGATTGTCTTTCTTCTTTCTGTTTAGGATCTGCTGAGTAGCCTATTGGTAGAATTGTCTCTAGCCTAAAATTTTTCGGTGAACCAAATAATTCTTGAAGACCTTCGGGATGAGGTGGTGTGTAAGTCACTGTTGATAGAGACTTCTCTTCTATGGCTATTAATATGTAGCCTATTGCCAACCAGGTGCTCTCTGTAGCATATACCATATCTTGATCGGAAAAAATAGTTAACAGACTAGGTACGGATGTCAGATGGGGTTTATGCCACATGATCTCTTTTGATCTAAACCATTCTTTCAATTCCGTATTAACATTCTCATGAAATATCTTTTCCTGCTCTTCACATTTCTATCTCAATTCTTTTCTGAGGTTGGGATCGTCAATTATCAAGAATCGCCATGGTTGGCGATTTGCTCCAGACGGAGCTTGTAGGGCGACTCTTATGCAATAGAGTAAATCTTCAGAGTTTAGTTCTCTACTATCAAATATTCTAGTTGTTTTTCGCTTTTTAACTAGATCAAGTAATCTACTATTCAAAATTTAGTTCCTCAAAACTATTCTTTTTTATTTTGTGCATTTTGATATTCGTGAAGATCTTTATGGGTTCTTAACGAATCGGCTGTCCTAGTTTGACTCAATGTAGATTGGCTTAGTTCGATGATTTTTTTGTGTGATGTTATGCCTCTCTTGTCTGATGGGAAAGAAAAAAGTATTACCGGAAATGGTTAAATGATATTACTATGAGTATTATCTGGATGTAATATGTTAGTGGAACAGTCGGTCTGCCCTCATTGTAGCCAAACACTGAACCAAGATGATTACTATCTTCACATTCACCTTTGTAAGGCCTGCAAACAGGAAATTGAAAATTAGCTATCTAGATCAATGGATTAGCATTTGATTTTTTCTTTTTATTAATTATATCAGAGTTGCTACTGTACTGTAGGAGTTGTATTTCGGTTTCCAGTTGTTTAATTATTCAATAGTAACAGAAACTATTGGGCTGATATTGTAACGGCGAGTAGTTGATGTTACATAAAAATGAAAGGGTTTGCCTTCAGTTGGTCCTTCATAGAATGTTACATCATTCACGCTGAGGCTGTCTTTGGTAACTGTTATCTCAAATTCGAAATTGTATGGTGGTCTAATGTTTACAATAGAATATCCGATTGGCTCTTTTTTATCGAGGAGATATAGGTTTACTCTTTCAGCGGCCGATGAATAGCTGTTACCGGAAATGATGAATGTTTGGTCAACAGATGCAGTTGATAGGTCTTCTATACTCATATCTATAAATATGTATGGAGAAAAAAATCCAGAGAATACAATTCCAATTATAGCAATATTGAACAAACAAGAGTGGCTGAATTGTTCATAAATTGAACTAGACATTTTTTGTCTATATTTCCCTGTCTTCCGGTTTCTATTAAACATTGTATTACTAGAGAAATGCAATTGTTAGAAGCCGTTTGTTGTGAATGCTAAAGTCTGATGATATTGACGTGTGGTATTCCCGCAATATGTATTACGGCAGATGGATCCACAAGATTTCTCTCTATCGCTATTTTCACCGACTTCTTACCTACTATATTTCCTGTATTTGCCTCTGAAAGAGCTTTCGCAGCTTCTTCTAGAGTTGTTAATCGGTCACCATAAAATTCCTTTTTAACTTCGAGTTTTATTTTTCCATCTCTTAGAGTTTTCCCTATCAAATCCTTGTCACAGACAGCGACAAGAATATCTTTTCCGCTACAGTATTTTTTTACAAATACTTTTTCCAAATTAGTGACCCTATAATGGTCTCGCTGGTGATTTTGCTCCGCAAGCCTCACATACTAATGAAAGGTATCTTCCTGATTTTTCTACCTTTGTATCTGGTCGATGGCAAATGGGACAGACAACATAATTTGTGATGTAGATGTGTAGTAATCGTGTTATGGGTTCTTCATAAAATTTGCCTTGGAAGAAAACTCTTTGTCCATCAAAATTGCACTTTGTAGCTAACTCTTTGGAGAGAAATTTTAAGATATGTTGTGGATCCCTGTTTAGTTTTTTTGCTATGTCTGCGAAGTTAGCTACCATAGTCTTTGACCTTCCAAAGACCATTATCTCGGGCCTCGGTTCTTTGAAACGTTCGGTGCTCACACTCTTTTCAGGTATTTTCTCCAGAGCTTTATCAAGAGATTTCAAGTATTTGTCGTTGTCGTCCATTTTGTCTAACCATTCCATTATTCATGAATTCCTTTGAGATAGGAGTATTTAAGTTGGATATTTTTTGAGTGTAATTTTATGGCAGGTTTTGATCTTAGAGAATATTTTAATGAGTTAGAGTGTGTGTTAGAAGTTAATCATTTCTATCTTCATAGACAAGGTGGTTCAGATTGGGCAGATGGATTGTAAATTCGGCGTGGCCATATGTTAATTCAGTTCCTCACTTAGGTACTTTTATTCATTTACTTTCGGCAGATGTCTACACAAGATATCTGCGTCTTAAAGGCGAGGATGTCATTGCAGTAACTGGATCTGATGAGCATGGGACCCCAATAGAGGTTGAAGCTTTACGAAAAGGCATTAATCCAAAGGAATTAACTGATAAATACCATAATCTGATACTTGAACTCCTAAAGAAATATTCAATATCATTTGATAATTATACAAGAACAGAATCCCCAACTCATATTCAATTCTCTCAGTCTTTCTATCGTAAACTCTATGAGAATAATTATGTAACGAAAAAAACAGTTAAACTTCCTTATTGCGACAAATGCAGC
>JBAUBP010000004.1:0-7470 GCA_049676905.1 Bathyarchaeia archaeon | reverse complement strand
TCACTTTTTATTCGAATAGAACATGTATGAACTACAGGGTTGTATATTCTAAGTGAATTGGACATTTCTCTTACAATTTGCTCGGCTTCTTCCTTTTTTTCTGCCTCAACTGATAGCTTAAGATACTTTCCAGTTCTGACATTCTTTATTGATGAGAATCCCCCTCTGTTTATCAGATCTCTAGTTATTGTTTCGCCCTCAGGATCTCTTGCCATTTTCTTGTTCTCGATAATTATCTCAACATTAAAGGACGGCATATCTAATCACCATTTGATTCATTTGGAACCTAATTAAATAGAACTTGCTGAGAATGGTTCTATTCAGCTAATGATGGTACCTGTTAAAACTAATTATATGTAGCATGTTCTTATAGCTATTATATACAAAATATAGTGAATAATACTAAGCTAAATTAACTTGTTTATGTTAAAGTTCTATGAGAATGATCTCAGAGCCCCAAGTTTACCAAGATATGATCCGTTGAGTAGATAGACTTTGCCTTCTTCCAGTTGGACTGCCCCTGATTTTATTATTGGCCCAATATATGACTTTCCTACTCTATCGGTTCCGAGTTGTTTGTTTATTGTTCTACCACCCAAAATATCATTGAATGATGGCATAAATATCAAATGGGGATTTTCCAGTATAACATTAAACTTCTGTTTCATTATTTTATTTACATCATCCTTCAACTTAATTTTCATATTATTCAAAAGCCCTCGGGCTAGAGTCTTACCATCAGATTTTGTCCGTAACCATACGCGATGAGATTTTGAAAATCCAAGTGCATCCTTTATAGTAATTATTGGATGGAGATGCCCCATTACAATGCTTTTACATGATAGAATCTCAGGTTTTGGCCATGCATGACCATGTATCATACCAATTTCATGATTTATGTTAAATCCTGATGTTGGAAGAAGTTCTACATCTTTTGGTACCAAAGCCTCCATGTTTCCGTCATGATTGCCAAGAATTATAGAAATTCTATTTACAAGCTTTAAAGCGGCTTCAAAGAATAATGGTATTTCTTGCCATTCTGCTAGTTCCACCTTTTTTATAGAGTGCTTGATGTCTCCAATTATGAATAGATGTTTAGGATTTGTATGTTCAATAAGTTTCTTGAGATTCTCGATCAACTTTGGTGTTTGTGAGGGTATATGTATGCCCTGTTCTGCAAGAACACTTTCCCAACCTATATGGAGATCAGTAATTATCAGACATTTCTTCGAATGTTTTTCAAAGAGAAGGGCAGGATAAGGATTAACAGGTCTAAGACTTAAAGTTGGTATCCTCCACTATCCAAGATTTGTTAGGGAACCTCATAAATAATATGCATGAAAATGTTGAGTCGGTAATTGAAGAACTAATTTATGGCATGATAATGAAAATGAAATCATTAAAACCTAACGAGTTAAAACTCATTGATAAAATATGTAATGAAATCAAGTCAAATCATTCTATTAAAATGGAAACCAAAAGGAAACTTGAAGAATCATTTGGTGAAAGACTCCAACAAGCTCTCACCATCATCGAAAAAGGAGCAGTAAAACGTTACATATTCAAGCCCAGTGGTCGTGTTATTTGGGAAGTTAAAGGTAAGACGTCATCGTATCAAATTATGACAAGAACATACTTCTGTAATTGTGATGATTACTATTTTCGAGTTATGAGTTCAAAGAAACAACTTTGCTATCATATAATTGCTCAGAAAATAGCATTTGCACTTGGAAAATTCGAAAATGAAGAACTATTTGATGGAGATTACAGTAAAATAACTTCAAGATGGAAGAAATCAGTAAGGTAATTCACTGCCCACCATATTTTTAAATGAATATTAAACAATTTACGGAGCAAGGGAAGAATGTTATCTTGAGCGTTGAAGAATACTTTGAATTGCTCCAATTGGGATTAATGCTTTTAGGAATTGCAACAGTGGTATTGACTTTTCTTTTTATAGGTTATGAAAAAAGTGAAGAAAAATAATAAACAGTGAGCTTTTCAATTAGAAATTGGTGTTTCCTTAAATTCAATAGTTTCTCTTATTTCTTTTTTGAGGCTGGGAAATTTTGAAAGGTATTCTATTCTCTCTTTCTGCAGTGATTGGATATAGTGTTCTATCTGCTCAGGAGAGTAATACCTCCTCAGATCAAATCTCTTCATGTCTACATTTGGAACTTTAATTGGTATTTGTGTGCCAAAATATGCATCTTCACTCCACTGAATATTACCTCGGGCTATACCTCTTATGATTCCTGCCATTTCTGGTATCTCTACCCTAGTTACCTTTCTTCTTGTTACTTTAGTGCCATCTTCAGCTCTAAGAATTATTTCTCCTATTCCACCAGTGTTAAGTTGATAAAGTTGAATTTTGTCCAGATGGTTCTTAATGAATTCGTAGAATCGGTTTCCTTCTGCTGCTTTATTTCCTACAATGAATGGATTTGTACCTACTTCTCGTACAGATTCACCTGCTCTACGTGGATCACTTCCTGATGTCTCTATTGATTCACCTAACATAAAAGCTGTTGCAGCTTGTTCTGGTGTAAGTTTTGCAGCTATTGGAACAATCGTGTTTCGACGAGTTATAAAGAAAATTATTAGACCATCTAATTGATCCACTGGTGGAAGATTTACTGTGGGACTTTTGTATTTTCCAAAATCATCTCTTTGCATTATACCTCTGCCGTTTCCTGTGAGAGTCTGATCTCCAAAATACACGTTTCCAAGATAATCTACCATGACATTCTCAAAAATTGCATCGGGTGTTGTTATTGCATTATATATAAGTGGTTGAATCTCAGGTGTCACACCTTCTGTCTTCAAATAAAATCCCTTTTCTGTTCCGAGAGCTGAGCAGTCTGGTTTTAAGAATACTACATCATCTTGGATGATTTCTATTCCTTCTTCTACATCTGAGAGGTCATGATTGTGACATGTATGAGTAGTCTTACCTGTTGCTGTTAAACCAAAAATTAGGACGCCATATCGATGTATTTTGTTGTCTCGATCTTTTGCTATTATGATCTTAGCACCAGCATGAAGACCAAGCATTCCCTTTTGCTTAGCCATCCACATAGCCATACGTAGAAATCCTTTCTTTGCTTCTCCATAATAGTCAGTTCCTAGAACATATGTTACTCCTATTTCAGGGAAGACAAGTATTTGACGATCTTTCTCTTGCCATTCAGGGATGTAAATTAAATTGAGTTTGGGTTCTGTTGGTTTTTGCTTTGTTGGGAAAAGTGTTTGACTCACCATATATGCGAGGCGAACCATCTCCTTTCTTTGTACTGATACATATAATGTGCAATGAGGAGTAAATGATGGGTTGTCGCCCATACTTCTTTCGACGGCTATCATTGGTGCTCTTTCTAAGTATTTGTTGAGATCGTTAATTGTCTGTGGAAGATTTTTGAGTATCTCTCTCTGTCTTGGATTAAGTTCTTCCTGTCTTACTGCGTCACTACCTACATAAACGGTGAGTTTTGCACTTCGATTCTTTACAGTTGATGTAAAATTGTAATTGTTGAAGCTTGTTTTTGTGCCATGTTCTTCTGCCATAGATCTTACTTTAGCTTCATCGACGAAATTGACGTTTGAACGTGACCTTAAAGATTCTATGGTTGATTTGACATCATCTAGATTTATTGGAACCGATTCTATTTTAGTAGGCTTAATGGGAATTGCAGGTTGAAGATATTCTCGAGAGAGAATAATTTCTTGTAATCTTTTTTGAACTTCAAATATTGGTTTTGCGGTGTTTATACTGTAACATGTGATAAATTGTAGTATTTCTTGGGAGAAAGTAGTAAATTGTTCCTTATCTTCTTCGCTCATATTTCCAAATAAGTCTATACCTGATGGAGAATCAGCTAATAGAGCTAGAGCTTCTTGATTACTAAGACGTTTATCAATAGTAGGATTATTTTCGTCTGGTTGAAGGAAGAAAATTAATTTTATTCTTGTAGTATCAACGAATTTTTCGTTTCCTCCTATCCACCAAGGATCCAACATGAAATAACCGTCTTCACGTTGGCATTTTCGTAATAATTCGTAAAGTCGCGGACTAATCTTGGTTAGATCTGTTTTAAGATAAAATTCTCGTTCGCAGGCTTGAGTGGAAATTCTACCTTTTTCTCCACCAAGATGCTCAACTGAAAATAGATCGTTTGAATGTATTCGTGCTTGCTCTAAATCTAGTAAGAGGAAAGCATGGGTTGACTTGCCAGTTCCACTTCTTCCAGCGAGCATTATTCCTTCACCGTTAATATCAATTAGCGCTCCACGGAGAACACCAATACGTTTTTGATCTAACGTTACATCCATAACGATTGTTAGTCCAAGATTACGAATTGCTTCATAGCTCTCTGGATTGAAAGCTATTCCTGTCTTAGTCTCTGGATGATAGGATATCTCAGACTCAATGTTTGGGGCTTGAGTTATAGCATATATTATTCCGTGTGGTCTGAGATTATTGTCATAGGCTGCTGGGTTCCAATTTTCTTTCCAGAAATTATCTAAAGTACTATTGTTTGTTCGAAGTTGAATCAGTATTCCGTTAATGTTTACATTCCAAACATATAATGAATCATAACCAAGATAACGTTCAGCGAGATTAGTGAGTTCTTTCATTTTTCGTAAGTTTATCTCTTTTATTATTGCTTTAGACAATCCATATTTCCCCTAAACTTGCTCACATTATCTTTTTGTTTGGTCTATTCGAAGTTATTTGCCTATTTTCGGCTTAATTAGGCTTTCACATTGATAAATTAGAACTAATAAACAATTAGTGTATTTATTGATAGTCTTAAATTAGACTCAGCCAATTTCTTATTCTTTTGATATCATAACTTCAGTAGATTTTATTACAGCTTCCACGATATCTCCAGTTGATAACTTCAAATCATCTACAGCCTCTTTGGTAATGACAGCAGTAACTGTAACTGGTTTGTTAATTTTTATTTTTATTTTTGAAGTAACTGGTCCTTTTTCAATATGCTCTATTACACCTTCGAGTCTATTTCTTGCGCTTATTTTCAGTCCTATCCACTCCCAATGTTCTTTATCTTTCAATACTTGTGATAGATACTTGTTTGTTCTGTCATAATCATTCAAGATTTCTTTTGCTTGGGGTGTTAATTCTGCGCTGCCACCATTTTCTCCTCCAATCTTTGTTTTTAAAATAGTTTGGTTTGTGGCTCTTTCAATTTCTTTTATCTGATTCCATGCAAATCTATATGACATTCCAATTTTTTTAGCAGCAGCAGTTATTGAACCACATTCATTAATGGCTTTCAGTAAAGATACTCCACCTTCTCCTATCACATCATGAGTTCCTTCACTTAGCCAGAGCTTGAATTTTGGTGACCTTTTTTTCATTTCTTGTCAACATATTCTGTTATATAATACGCGTTATGTTTATATATACATCACGGATGTCAAAGTGTTTTGTTATGCATAACGGGTGTGCAAAATGTTGCCACAATCAAAGAGCACTAAGCTATTTCTCATTGCCACTATAGTAGTTATTATATTGATTGGATTAGGGTCATACACTTATTTTAACACAAAGATAACAACCAAACAACATCTTATAGTCTCAACGACAACAAGCCTATATGAAACTGGTCTTTTGGATATTCTCAAAGTAGAATTCGAGAAACAACATCCTTCGATTAATGTATCTTTCATCTCACAAGGAACTGGTTTAGCCATACAGACAGCGATGAGGGGGGACACTGATATGATCCTGGTCCATGATCCTGCACGTGAATTAAAATTTTTACAGGATGGATATGGAGTTAATCGAAAAGTCGTAGCCTATAATTTCTTTGTGATTGCAGGTCCAAGTAGTGACCCAGCTAATGTAAAGGGCTTGTCACCAACAGAAGCTTTCACAAAAATAAAAGAAGCTGGAGAAATGAACTCTGCCATCTGGGTGTCTAGAGGAGATGATTCTGGGACGCATGCTAAAGAGAAACGAATATGGAAAGCAGCTGAGTTTGATGATACTGAATTGAGAACTATGGATTGGTATTTGGAGACAGGCGCGGGAATGACTGCTACTTTAAGACTTACTGATGAGAAGAATGCATACACGTTAGTGGATCTAGGTAGTTATCTCAATAATTACGCTAATGGGAATACCAAACTTGAAATAATTGTTGATGCTGGTAAAGATACACTTAATGTATATAGTGCTATAGCTAACGATCCTAAAAAAACTGAGGCTTCTAGCTTAAATTTTGATGCCTCTATGAAATTCATAGAGTTCTTAGTATCAGATGGAGTTCAGCAAATATTTGTAGACTTTGGTAAAGATAAATTTGGTAAACCGCTTTTCAATCCATATGTTAAGCTACTGGAGAGTGGTGATAAGCCAGAGATAATTCAATGGATTCAAGACCTTGCTTACTTTAATGGAACAGAATGCCCATCACAATACCAATATGAGGCAGATTATCTTTACCAAATCATTCATAAAGAATTGATTAGCTTCCATAGTATTAGATTTTCAACACTAATCTCTTTATTTTTTAAACAAAATACCATTTGATTTCCATGTTTGAAACATTTATTGAAGCAATTCATCAAGCAATCATTCTAATTTGGAGTGGCGATCCTGAGGTTTTTTCGATCACAATAAGATCATTATATGTTTCTGGATTAGCTACATTACTTTCTTGTCTATGGGGATTACCTATCGCTCTTGGTTTAGCCCTATCATCATTTCGTGGAAAAAAATTGATTAGATGTTTTTTCAATGCAATGCTTGGCGTTCCTACTGTTGCACTTGGCCTAATTCTCTATTTACTTCTATCAAAGAGTGGCCCACTAGGAATTTTCAGACTTCTTTACACACCTTTAGGAATATCCATCGGTCAATCTTTACTAATAACTCCAATAGTTGTGAGTTTTGCATCAAGTGCCATAGAATCAACCGATGTTGGGGTAAGAGATCTTGCTAGAACTCTTGGAGCATCTAGATTTCAAACCGATTTAGCTGTTATGCATGAATCTACCTGGGGAATAATTCTAGCGATAGTTGCATCATTCAGTAGAGCATTTGCTGAACTTGGTGTAGCCATGATGATCGGTGGTAACATAAGGCATGTAACTAGAGTTTTGACAACGTCTATAGCACTAGAAACAGCTAGAGGGGAAATTGCATTCAGCATCGCTCTAACAATTATTCTCATGATAATAGTCTTCTCATTGACTTTCATCATTAACTTCCTAAGGAGAACATAAAATTGCCTAGTCATCTTCATCTTGAAAAAATAAATAAAAATTATGAAGATCTCAAAGCTCTTAATAATCTAGCATTTGATGCACATCAAGGTCAACTGATATCTTTAGTAGGAGCAAATGGTTCTGGAAAGACTACTCTATTAAGGATCATGGCAGGTTTAGATTTTCCAAATAATGGAAAAATTATCTTCAATGGAAAAGAGTTAAACATACATG
>JBAUBP010000003.1:0-2825 GCA_049676905.1 Bathyarchaeia archaeon | reverse complement strand
ACTCGATCCTGCAACACCATACGAACCAATAATATCCGTGATCATGCATAAGATTAGATATGATCTTCTTCCAAGTGAAGCAGCACTAATAGCAGGCGGTTTAATGGATACTGCCTATGTATATATTGCTTTAGCCTTTTTGATTGGAATCGGTGTTTCATCTCCATTAATTGCATATCAACTATTTGCATTCGTTACTCCGGCGCTATATCCATCAGAGAAAAAACATATATCAAAATTTGTGGCTGGATTCGTAGTACTCTTTGTATTTGGAATTGTTATAGCGTATCTTGCGATACTGCCACTGACAATGAGAATCATACTCTGGTTCATTAAGTCAGGTGGAGCTGAACCATTGATAAACATAAAAGACTTCTACGCCATGGTGATTACTTTAATCATAGGGTCTGGGCTCTTATATACAATACCAGTCCTTTTAGTGCTTCTAGTTCAGGTAGGAATATTGCCAGCCGACTTTATCGAAGGAAAAAGAAAAGTGGTATACGTTGCGATTCTAATTGTAACAGCCGTGATTACTCCTGACCCAACTATTGTAACAGACATAATAATTTTGGTTCCATTTCTAATACTTTTTGAATCAGCGGTATTAGTCGCTAAAAGAGTAGGAAAAAATAAAGAAAGTTTAATTTAATGTTAAATAATATCGGTTTATGAGGGTGCACCTTATCGTGGGCGACTCAGGTGTAAGAATGGCTAGAGGGGCGTCCTTCCTTGTTTTTGATACTTCAATCAGTGCTCTAATAGGCATTATTGCTTTCGCATTTATCACACGTCTAATTACTAAGACTGAGATGGGCATAATGGCTGTGCTTCTAATGGTAACAAGCACATGCCAGTTGGCCTGTACACTAGGTCTGCCAAATGCCGCTACAAAATTTATCTCCGAATCGCTTGGAAAAGACGATCTCGATTCCGCTGCTGGAGTCACTAATCAAGTATTACGAATTAATCTACTAATGTCTTTCACAATATCTTTGCTATGTTTCGTCTTGGCTGAATATTTGTCAGAGTTTCTATTTGGATCCATTCAATATACAAATATTATACAACTTTTATCCGTTAACATTTTTTTTGCAAGTCTACTACCAGGATTAACAGGAGTACTGCTTGGACTCAAACGTCTTAGGGAAATTGCACTTTTTGGTGCTATCAGCTTTTTGATTCAACAAACATTTGTTGTTACATTTTTATTTTTAGGGTTTGGATTGATTGGGATTGTCTCAGGATGGGTCATAGCAAACGCATTTAATTGTGTTGTATTTCTCTGGACAATAAATAATACTATTGCATTTTGGCATACAAAATCTTACGATCTAAAAATACTCTTGAGATATTCATGGCCATTATATCCGGTAGCATTTGTTAGTCTGTTAGACAATTGGTTTGATAGAGTTTTGTTACTAGGTTATTCGCTTAGTGAACTAGGCTTATACAATGTGGCCTTCAAAGCATTTGGTTATTTGTATGCCATACCTATCGCTATAGCAGATGGCTTTTTCCCACATTTTTCAGAATTAAAAAGTAGAGAAGGTTTAAACAAACTATCTACAACTCTCAGGTCAACGTCTAGATATCTAACTTTAGTTGCTACACCATTATCTCTTGGACTGGCCTCGATCGCTACGCCATTACTATCACTATTTGCAGGTAGAGCCTATGAATCTGCAGGTGAACCTTTGGTTATACTATGTATTGCAGCTGCAGTATCTGTTTTTGGCCTCATGCTAGGAAAAGTACTGTTAATACTTGAGGAGACTAAAATATACGCATTAATATTATTCTGTACAATTCTTGCCGGACTATTTCTTGGAATGTTAACTGTTCCAATTCTTGGCCCTATAGGTGCATCCATCGCTAGAGCACTCACCTTGATTCTAACATTTGTGTGCCTTTATGTTGTTACAGCCAGAAAGATTGATCTTCAAGTAGATGTGGATGCTCTTTGGAAAAGTTGGGTTGCAGGGCTTGTAATGGTAGGAGCTCTAGTCATAAGTCAAACTATACTCTATGATAGATTCTATGTTTTTATTCACATTACAATAGGGGCTATAGTTTATTTATCAATGCTTAGGATTCTGCGTGCAATA
This sequence comes from Bathyarchaeia archaeon, assembly GCA_049676905.1. Taxonomy (GTDB): domain Archaea; phylum Thermoproteota; class Bathyarchaeia; order 40CM-2-53-6; family RBG-13-38-9; genus RBG-13-38-9. Next base: position 717 of record JBAUBP010000003.1, on the reverse strand, counting down.
GTCGATAAAGATATAGATTTCGTAAGAAGATTTCTAGGAGTGAGGGTTGGTGCTCCTATTTCAAAATTTTTGAAAATGTGGTTAGTAGCATAACCTTATGATTATACCCGATACTGTTCGGAGATGACTAAATCTTGACTTTGAAAAAAACAGTAATAGGAAGTTTTCCAAAGCTTCAAATGCCAATTGAGGAAGCTATTCAGAAGATTATAGATCTCCAACTTCGGAAAAAAATAGATATCATTTCAGATGGTGAACAGAGAACTGATATGATAACTTACTTCCAAGATATTCCTGGCTTAATTACTGCCCCCAAAGGATTGAGCATAGGATCAAAAATTACTCCTCCTGAAGATGCTTCAAAAACTTTGAAAATACAAGATTTTAGATATGCTCAAAATTATCTCAAAGAATTGAAGATTGATAATGTATTTTTGAAAACCGCAATAACGGGTCCTATAACCTTAGGTCTGACTTGCGCAACATCAGGACTAAAATACTATTCAGGTTTCAATGATCTAAAGCTATACCAAGATTTATCCGAAGCACTCAGACCAGTAATCTCAGAACTTCTTAGACAAGGCTCATTTGTCCAATTAGATGAACCCGGTTTGTCGGCGGGATATATGGAGCCAAAAAAGGCTTTAGATATATTGGAAAATTTGATAAGTCAAGTATCCAATGAAAAAAGGTACTCAGGCGCATTGAGTGTTCATA
>JBAUBP010000002.1:0-2326 GCA_049676905.1 Bathyarchaeia archaeon | reverse complement strand
GGATAAATCCAAGCTTCGAAAGTAATTTTCGAAGTAATTGCAAGACTTGCGTTACTGCCAAAGTCTACATAGCCAGAAACGCCATCAAAATCGTCTGCTCCATCAATTATTCCTGTAGCGCTTTTATTTATTCCACCAATTGGGTCACCATGATTATCATTTGATGTACTATCTAGATGCGGACTAATATCTTCATTAAGATGCTGTACCATCTTATAGTTGCTGTCCCAGACTCCTGCAGGATTCCGCTGATCCGAGGCCGCATTATTCCCATAATAAATGTAGATTACTGTTGCAGAGTCAGAGTCTAAATTTGGAATTCGTACCCAAGCATAAAGAGTTCCTGTAGCATTACTGAAAAATTCTATCTCATGATTGAGTTTCTGTTGAGTTGAATCGGTAAATAAAATATCATCACCATCGTTTTGTGCCTTTGTTAAATTAATGTTATCAAGAAATACTAGAATTGGAAAGTTGGTGAGATCACAAGTGACTTTGGTTTGATTGATAGTCAATTTTTGCCTATATTGCCAATTCTCGTCATACCATACTGGTGAGGCGTTTGTTGATTCAATGAATGTTGATGTTGTAACGCTAAATAACAGTGTGATTGTTAGAACAGAAAATAAGATAATTCTATTCATAGATCTCGACTTCCGTAGCTCTGTATGCAACATATCACAGAATTAAACATATATGTGTTATCTATGTCACAAAACCATTATTCTAGGTATATTCTAAGCATATAGTGCGTGCTAATGGCTTTAGGAGCAGCAAATATACTGTCTATAATCTGAGATCAAAAGATTAGTGGTAATTACTTTTCTTCACAAATAATGTGACTGCAAGAGCCATAACTAATCCTGCCAAGACCAGATAAGGTGTCAGGATATCAAGCTTGTTGATGGAAGTCACTACGCCACCTACTACTCTGAGTTCTAGCGTGTAGATTATGCCCCAGTCATCAATATCATCTAGACCCGTTAATCCTTGGGGCCAAACATTATCTCCCGTGTCTGTCTCGTCATAGGGCATACTACCAAACTTTCCCTCATAAGGAGAACAAAAGTCGATAGGTTCACCCGGCTGAGCATTGATGTAATTGAAAGGAATACAAAACTCGTAAATCTTGTGAGGATCGTTTGTAGGGTTAGGGCTGTTTGGGCTACCGCCGAATCCTATAGCAGCATCAAAATTGTCGCTAGACTTGACCCAAGTTGCTGGATCACTACTCCCTTCTATTCTGACCTTTATCCTTGATTGGAAATCGAAGACTAGGAGACATAAATCGTTTGGATCGTTGGTGATGTCGCCTACAGCATCCACTAGAACATACAGATTGGAATCGTCGTTCAAGAAATAAACATAGGTGGGTAGGACGTAGGTTGCAGGGTATTCGGGTGACTTGAAGGTGATTTGAAGATTGTACCATTCACCAGACATAAAATTCCCGTCTATAGAAGGCGGTCTCGCCGTCAACTGACTATTGATCACGGGTCTACTGGCTGAATGAGCAGATGGAAGACATGCCGCTGAAACTAAAATTATTGCCATCAAATATAGGGGTAGTAACTTAACTTTCATGGATTGATAGCGCACCTCGACCACGAATTTATAATAAACCCATCTCTCTACAATTTAAAAGTTATCATGTCGGCAGCAGTATAAATTTTTATGCTCACCAGCTAAGGAGCTAGCACACACATCACGATTCAGAGACTTTCTCAAAGGTCTTCAATAGCTGATTTGAACCACTGCGACTCAAAATTGAGTACGGAAATACGCGCTTATGCTCAAGGGAGCTTGTGGGAATACTCAGGAGCGTCCCAGATTCTATTTCATCACCAAGAAACAAGAAATTCTTCCCAACGCAAAGCCTTGTCATGAATCTAGACTTAACGACTTTCGTGACATCAAACGAAATCCACCATTCATCCCGTTTGAGGCTTGTCCCTAAAATTAGCGAACGCCAAGCTGCTCCCGCCATTAGGATTTCATCCCGCAAAAAGATTGGGTATCTAAGAACTAAATTCTTTATTGGCGAGATCCTCTTAACCCAAGTAAGCCCATTATCTTCGCTTAGGAAGATTGCGCTGTCGCTACTCACCAAAACACTGGAATCAGTGTTGCAGATGCTCCTCGCGGCTGTACCTAAACGTACTTCGTTCCAACTCTTACCGCTATCATCACTCCTAAATATTGACGCACGGTCTCTGGCAGATACGATTACCGTATCGTTGCAAAATGTCCCATCGTAAATAGCCGTTGGCGTATCCACTTTAAGGCAGATCTCCCACTTCCTTCCAGAATCTTGAGATTTGAGCAG
>JBAUBP010000001.1:0-12335 GCA_049676905.1 Bathyarchaeia archaeon | reverse complement strand
AGTAATGTTCAAACATAGTGCAGGTTATCTATCGACATTTGACCGTAGTTTCATGATTAACAATAGGGAACTTGAAACACTTCTTGAGAAAATGATGGAGATAAGATGTTTTGAGGAGAAGATTGCTAAGCTATATTCGCAAGGAGATTCTATCGTCGGGCCCGTTCATCTATACACCGGCCAAGAAGCTGTGGCCGTCGGTGTCTGCTCTAACCTGAGAAAAGATGACTATATGATCAGCAATCATCGAGGACACGGACACTGCATAGCCAAAGGTGCCACATTTGAAGAAATGATGTCTGAATTACATGGAAAAGAAACTGGTTACAACAAAGGCAGAGGCTCCTCAATGCATATTTTGTGTTCAGACCTAGGCATAGTTGGAACTAGTAGCATAGTAGCCTCTGGCATACCTATCGCTGCAGGAATTGGACTATCAATAAAAATGAGGAAAACCAACCAGGTAGTTGTCTCATTCTTCGGAGATGGCGCATCTAACAATGGAAGCTTTCATGAAGGCCTTAACATGGCTGCGCTCTGGAAGTTGCCAACAATCTTCGTGTGTGAAAACAACAATTACGCAGTTTCTACGTTAACATCAGAGTCTACTTCTGTTAAGGACATCAATGTAAGAGGCGTCGCATATGGCATCCCCAGTGTAACAGTAAATGGCATGAATGTTGTTGAAGTCGCGAAAGCCACGAAGGAAGCTGTTGAAAGAGCCAGAAAAGGAGCGGGGCCAACTTTGATCGAATGCAAAACATATCGCTTCAGAGGTCATGGAGAGGGCGAGACACTAGAGTATAGGACAAAAAAAGAAATTCAAAAATGGAAGCAAATGTGCCCTATCGATAGTTTAAGTGGAAAACTCATAAAAGAAAAAGTTCTCAGCGAAGAAAAAGTAAGAAGCATGGAGCAAAAGATTAGAAAAAAAATCGATGAAGCAGCCAAATTTGCTAAAGAAAGCCCTTTTCCTAAACACTCCATCAAAGAAGCGGATGTGCAACAGGACTCTGCAATTTATCCAGCATCATCACCCACAAAGGAGATCACATTCATTCAAGCAATACGTGAAGCACTTAGAGAAGAAATGCAACGAGACGAAACAGTATTCTTGCTAGGAGAAGACATTAGGCATGCTCTATGGGGAGTAACAAAAGGTCTCGTAGACGAATTTGGAAGAGACAGAGTAATTGACACACCAATATCTGAAAATGGCATAATAGGAGTTGCTTTAGGTTCCGCATTAACAGGATTACGGCCTGTCGCTGAAATCATGTTTGCAGACTTTCTAACTTTATGTATGGATCAAATAGTGAACCAAGCGGCAAAAGTTAGATTTCTATCAGCCGATCAAATGAATGCACCAATGGTTATACGATCACCAATAGGTTTAGGAAGATCAGCTGGCCCACAGCATTCTCAAAGCTTCATCTCATGGTTCATGCACGTTCCTGGGATCAAGATTGCGGCTCCATCAAATGCACGGGACGCAAAAGGCCTACTGAAAACAGCCATCAGACAGAATGATCCAACACTCTTCTTTGAGGCACTATCACTCTATGGAGCCAAAGGTTTAGTTCCCAAAGAAGAGTACACTATCCCTTTCGGCAAAGCAGATATTAGGAAAACTGGTAAAGATGTGACCCTTGTTGCCATTTCAACAATGGTACCAAAAGCTATTACCGCTTGTAAAAATTTGGCAAATAAAGGAATCGATGTTGAACTTATTGACCCACGAACCTTAGCACCACTTGACAAAGACACCATAATAGATTCAATAAAGAAGACAACTAGACTCGTAATAGCAGAACCTGAATGCAAAACAGCTGGCGTAGGGGCAGAAATTGCAGCCATCGTAGCAGAAGAAGCAATCGATTACTTGGATGCACCCATCAAACGCGTTGCAATACCTGATTCATGCATACCTTGTAGTCCCTCACTTGAGAAAATCGTAATCCCAAACGAAGAGGACATAATGAATACAATCATCAAAATGAACAGTTAGCCACTTCAATCTAAAATAGTCAGTTTCAACCGATCCAATTCAAACAATGAACTTGAAAAAAGAGAATAGAAATGAGTACAGAAATTAGAATGCCTAAATACGGTTGGACAATGACCGAAGGCAAGATTATCAGATGGTTGAAAAAAGAGGGAGAACATGTTGAAGAGGGGGAACCCCTTTACGAGATCGAGACGGAAAAAGTTGAGACCGAAGTTGAATCCATAACCACAGGATTTCTTCAAAAAATTTTAGCAGCAGAAGGTGCCGTAGTTCCAGTTGGTCACCCAATAGGAATAATCTCTGAATCTGAAGAGAAGCTACCTGAAACATCCTACCCGACAAGAGATACAGAAGGAAAACCAAGCGAAGAAAAAATGCCCCAGGTTGTCAAGGTTAAGTCCCAGATTAAGGACAAACTGAGAGCTTCACCATTAGCAAAAAAAATTGCAAAACAACACGACATAAACTTGAGTGCATTAAAAGGCTCTGGTCCTGCAGGGAGAATAGTTAAAGAAGATGTAGTTAAAATCGTGCAGCTTCAAAAGAAAGGTTTAGAGAAAAAGGCGCCACGAATCCTTAAAGAAAATATTATACCTTTAGAGGGCGCGAAAAAGATAATTGCACATAGAATGGCAAAAAGCGCCCACACAACAGCACGCGTTCTATATACTATAGATGTCGATATGAACGAGGTTCTAAAGCTTCGAAAATCTCTTTTTAAAGAATTCCAAGAAAAAGCAAATGTACACTTATCCTTGACAGATGTAATAGCCAAAGCAGTCTCCAAAGCCTTAGAACAAAATAAGATATTAAACTCCATACTTTTAGAAGATGGAATCCATCTGATTGAAGAAATAAATTTAGGAATCGCTGTAGCATTAGAAAATAACCTGCTAGTTCCAGTAGTGCAGAGCGCAAACAAAAAATCTCTGCTTGAAATCGCAATAGAACTAAATAGATTGATAGAACGAGCAAGAAAAGGTGAACTTACAGCGGAAGATACTTCGAATGGAACATTTACGATAACAAATCCTGGCATGTTTGGCGTCGATATACAAATGCCCGTGATAAATCCGCCTGAAAGCGGAATACTCGGAATTGGAAACTTGTGTGAAAAGCCAGTGGTTAGAAATGGCCAAGTTGTCCCAACGCAAATGATGAAGCTTAACCTTGTTTTTGATCATAGAGTTCTTGATGGTGTCCCTGCGGCAAAGTTTCTTCAGACACTAAAGAATATCTTAGAAAATCCGTATGTTCTACTCGTGTAACTTCAATTATTTACAAAACTTAGGTGATGGAATTAAAGTTGGAAACCTGGCGCTTGTTAGATCTAGAGTACGAAGACTCCTTCATGAACATGGCTGTTGAGGAAGCAGTTCCAAGAGCAGTTGGTCAAGGAATAATCCCTTGCACCTTGAGACTTTGGAGAAATCCGAACACAGCAGTCATAGGAAATTACCAGTCAGCAGATCTTGAGCTTGACCTTGATGCCTGCGAAAAATACGGTACTAAAATAGTTAGACGATTCACAGGAGGGGGAGCAGTCTACCATGATTATGGAAACTTAAATTACGCCATCTCCATTCCTAAAAAACATAAACTAGTTCCACAAGCAAATCCAATGGAGGTCTTTAGACGCTTTTCTGAAGGAACAATTGTTGGCCTCGAATCGTTAGGGTTACAAGCCAACCTCATATCCACCAATAATATAGAGATAAATCGGAAGAAAGTTTGCGGTGCAGCTGGTGCAATAAAATGGGAATCAGTACTTTACCATTCATCGATACTAGTCTGTTCCAATACTAAAATTCTCTCTCATGTTTTAAAGTCAGATGAATATACAACAACGAAATATGTAAAAAGCTCTAGAAGGCCTGTCACTACGATTTCAAAAGAGCTTGACATGCATCTAACGACTAGTGAATTCTCAGATTCGTTGGTTAGATGTTTTGAAAGATTCTATGGAGTTCGATTTCTAGAGGGCCCACTTACGAAGAAAGAAATGAATCTTGCTGATGAACTCTATGAAAAATATTCGAGTTACAATTGGAATTTCAAAATGTAATCCAGAACTAAGAAGTTAAACAGGAGAATAATTTATGATCGAGTCTGAAACAAAACAAATTATTCAGCAACCAATTTCAGAATCATACGATGTGGCAGTAATAGGTGGTGGACCTGGAGGATATACAGCGGCAATAAGAGCAGCCCAACTCAAAGCGAAAGTTATTCTGATTGAGGAAAAAAAACTTGGAGGAATCTGCACTAATATTGGATGTATACCTACAAAGACAGTCTTGAATCACTTAGAAATAGTATCCGAAATAAAAAAAACTGACATACTACGGATACAATCCAATGATTTTGACATAGACATTCCAAAACTTATGTTAAAAAAAAACAGAGTGATAACAAAACTAAGGCAAGGAATTGAATTTCTTTTAGCAAGTAACGGTGTTCAGACAATCTTTGGACGAGGCATTTTATCATCTAACAATCAAGTTGAGATCATTCAAAAGGATAATCGCAAACGGATTATCTATGCCGCAAAAATAATCGTTGCTACGGGCTCCAAAACAATGAATCCTTCTATTGAAGGTCTAGAGGCCACGGATATTCTGTCTTATGAGAATGCGCTAGATTTTATTGAGGTCCCATTAAAAATTCTGATAGTTGGAGGATGTCCTGAAGGCATTGAATTAGCCTGCATATATTCTAAAATTGGGTCGACAGTCACAATCGTGGAAACAAAGCCCTACATCCTGCCAAACGAAGACAATGAGATTGCACAATATATTCAGCGCAAGATAATGGAAGAGGGCATAAAGATAGAAACAAACACAGAAGTAACAAACATCAAAAAATCTAATAAGAATAAAAAAATCCAGGTCAAACTTCGAGGTAAAGAGAACCTTATCGACACAGATAAGATACTATTTGCATCAGACAGAATTCCGAATATAAAAAACCTCGGTTTCGAAAAAGTAGGTGTGAAAATTATCGATGGCAAAATCTTTGTCAACGAAAAGATGGAGACAAATATCCATGGAATCTACGCAATTGGGGATGTTAACGGAGGAGCATACGCTCATAAAGCTATGCATGAGGGAATCATTGCAGCAGACAATGCACTAAGGAAGGAAGAATCCGATTCAAAGATGAATTTGCTCATGATCCCAAGATGTATTTTTACGACACCACAAGTTGCAGCCGTAGGCTTGACAGAAAATGAAGCCATGAAGCGAGGATTTAAGGTCAAAGTTGGGCGGTTCTATTTTGCTGCTAATGCCAGAGCACTTACAACGGATCATTCTGATGGTCTAGTGAAGATAGTGATCGATACTGATTTTGAGGAAATACTTGGAGTACACATTGTTGGACCAAGCGCGTCAGAACTTATCGCTGAAGCAGCATTGGCTATGAAGTTGGAAGCTACGGCAGAAGATATTGTAGGGACGATACATGCCCATCCAACATTATCTGAGGCACTAAGGGAGGCTGTAATGGATGCTAATGGGCAGTCCATACACAAATTCAAGCGAGCACACACGTCATGATACCATCGCGCACGCTACTATGAAGCCCCAGTGCGGCATGGGATTTCAGCACCAATTTACCAGTATAAGCCCTATAGTGAATTTACGGACTAGCACGCGGTCTATTGTTTAGCAAGTTATGGAGCATGTTTTGTTTCGCTTCCGCGAACCGATCACATCTTTTTCATCAAGAGACTTCTAGCGGGAAGCATCCCAACTCGAAACTATTTAGCCGCTGAATAGTTATAGTTAACGTGTTCATACAGGTCAGGCTTGTTAGAGCAGGGTTTCTCAATCTCAGGATGAGTAGCATAGATCCAGCAGTACTTACAGTACCGAATTTTATCATTCATAATATCTATTCCCACAATACTATGTGAAGAATGAATATTCAACCAGTGAATCCTCCGCAGATTACTGATAGAACGTTATTAGAATAAGAGAAAAAGAGTAGGGTGAGAGTGAAGGTGAGAGATATAAGAATGAAACTGTTAACCTTGAAAAAAGTTAGTTCAATTTTGGATGCTCTCACCAGCTAAGGACACACACACACACTAAAAGGAATGTCTCGCTTCGCTCGACAGAAAAAATGAAAGACTAATGAAATTTAGTCTTTACGTCTTCTTAAAACGTAGACTATTGATACGGTTATGATTAATCCTACTAGTGCGATGTATGGTATTAGTATCTCAAGTTTGTTTATTGGACTAGCTATGCCACCTACAGGTATTCCAACTTGATTAACAGTTATCTCAATAGGCTCCAAATCAACGGTTTGAGGAGCTTCAGTACCTGTAGCCAAGTCAACAGTTCCTTCAACTAGGATCGTTGAAGTACCTGCACCTTCACAATTGAAAGTAATTGTTAGCCATCTTCGATCTTCGGTTACAACTATGCCATTACTGGGGTAGAAGTCAAAACTTATCCAATCTTCAGATGGAGGCGGTGTAGAAGGTGGAGCTATTAAAGATGCAAACAACCATCCAAATGGTGGGTTTGGGTCTCGTTGGAACTGCTATGGTTTTAGTAGCAGTCAATAAAAACCGTAAAGACTGAAGATTCTTCTCTTTTCCCATTTTTCTTTTTTCTCATCATAGCGTGCGCTTTCGATACTAATGGAGATAGTTAATATATAGGGCGATTTAGAAGTCAAGACTGGACACATAATGAATAAGCCCCATACTCGGCAAATGTACTTATTTGATGCTGATGAGAAAGATCTTGATTATAGGCAGGTAGAAGTGCTATCCGCCCTTTCAGAAGACGCGAAAGGCACATATTCTTTTCAGGGTCTTCGCAGAAAACTGCGTTTCCACCAAGAAATGCTGTCAAGAACTCTTAGCCGCCTTGAGGAGCAGGAACTCGTTGAGAGAACAAATGACGGATACCGAATCATTAACTCCAACAAGGGGGCCTTACGTTTCGGATATATTACCAAGGCAACACCAATTGAGACCCAGGTAGTCACCGCCTATTTGCCTCGCGAAGTGAATGTAAGTCTGGTTCTGAATAAGCTGAAGGGAAGATGGTTCCGTGAATTCCGCTGGCTTGGATATTCCGAGACTCAGAACGGGCTTGTTCTGAGTTGGATAACCGATGACGGGTATATTCAAATCCGAGCCAACATAATCAAGAATATTCTTACAATAAGTGCGCTGTATGAATCCAAGATCGAACAGGAGAGAGCCGCAAAATCAGCTTTTGAACTCTTCGATTTCATCAATCGTTCCACAAGACAGATCTCGCTTCCCAAAGAACCAGTTTCTGCTGCAGCATAAATCATATCCTAACTTGGAGTAGTTATTTGACTTGGTTTACAAATACCTAGTCAACATATGGTACAGACGCAATTATTCTCAAGATGTGTTTGTATGAGAAACAAACCTATGAAAACCGTACAAGTTGAGACTGGTTTCGGATTCTGTGCCGTGAAAGCTTCAGAACCAATTGAGCGAGAACCTCGGCCATTGAGAAGGCCGCCAATTCGTCGAATCTCTTAGGAGTTTAGCGCGCGCGATCTTGTTTCATGTGTAAGTGGGGCTTGACTTTTCTACCTTCTTGTGTTTTTTTAGTTTGTCTCCAAGTCCTTTTGTTGATGAGATATCAAATTCTAAAAATTCGAGTCCAAACTCTCTAAATTTTTTGAAAATATCTTCAAGTTTTTCTTGATTAAACTGACTGGCGATCATTGGATTGTAGAGCCATTGTGTCCAACCTTGACAACTACTAGAGATATAATGATTGATTTCAGCTATAGATTGGACCATGTCAAGTCTATCTTTGGGTTTCATACTTTTTATTCGCTGAAGTTGTTTCTCTTTGACCTTTGACCAATCTTCACTCATGAGCCGCTTAACCAACTCAGCTAGACATAATCTGTCTAATATACTGCTCTGTTCATTGATTTGCAGTTAGCTTCAATTATAAGCTCTATTTCCTTACAAAGAGAAGGTGCCATTGTTTGCCAGTAACAGTTGTTCATGATCTTGATTTCCCTATCTATTCCAGAAAGACATCTCTGAGAAGGATTTTCTGGTTAGCATACTATATTTTATTCGGATGGTCTCAGAAACTTCGTAAAAAATTGCCAAAATGGTTTGTACTAGAAAAATACTATTATGCACTTGCTCTAGCGGAAATTGACAGAATATTAGAAGCGAAGGCCTTCTTCGGTCTCACTAAAGAAGTTCAAGAATATTTTCCTGACTTATGGAATAGATTGGAAAAAATGGGTTTTGAAGTACGAGATCATTTTCACATTAAAGGTCCACCAGAATATGGTAAAGGAAGATGGGAGCCTCCACTACCACCAGTTAAGCGATCATACGCAACTTATGATAGACGTTATACTTTCCTTGGTGAAAAAGAACTGCCGCCAGACGGCGCAACAGTCGCCTGGCACGTAGATCATCCTCTCAACTTATATGACTACATAGATTTTGTAAAAAAATGTAAAAAAGAGGGGTTGATGTAATCTACCCATTCGAATGGACGTATTTGTCATTAGATAGCTTTTGATTATTCTTTGGGTTTTTTCCACATCATTGTACTTAAGGTCTCAACCATTTTCGGCTCACTTCTCACTATATCGGTTGAAGTCACTATGCCAACGAGTTTTCCATCTTCTAGAACAGGTATTTTCTTTATGCGCTTAGAATTCATTAGTGTGGCAGCCTCTTCAGTAGTTGCTTGTGACTCTATCGTGAGAATAGGTGAAGACATTATTTCTTTGGCTTTCATAGCTTCTGAAGCCATGGTTACTTCTAAGACGCGCCGGAGTATGTCTCGTTCCGTTATTATTCCAACGGGTTTTTTACCATCAGCTACGATGATTGAACCGATTTCAAACTTGTTCATCTTACGAACAACTTCGTTAATTGTTGAATTCGGTCTAACAGTCTTTACAGCCTTGCTCATAACATCTCTAACTAAAAGTCCACTATCCATGACTGTATAGGAAGCGCATCATGTTCTTTAGGATTTATGTCCAAATATTCCATCACATTGATCTCTGAGAGCACGAGCTATCATGTTTATTACACATCAAAAATTTTTCAACAAAACAACTCAAATTCATTTCTAAAAAGCATCTATGCTACATAAATGACACAATTACTAAAATTTGAATCAATATTATAGGCTTCCAGAGGAAATATAGCATTTTATATGAATGTTACGCAGAATTCTTTCATAATATCAAAATTATTTTAGGATTCTGGCTGATTATCTTGCAGAGGCTCATACAGGACGAGTTTCCAATAGACCTTTTGCCAGACCCCGCTGTGCTCCTTGACCTAAATGGCAAGATCATAACATCAAATAAATCCTTCAATCAAATTCAAGGATTAAAAAATAAATTAATTCAAGACAGATCACTAATAAATAAAATACTTCCGTCTCGAGAAAAAATAAGAAAATTACAAAACCTATTCCGATCTAACGAACCTTCAAGAACTATTTATGAAGTCGTAACAAAACAAGCTGAAGAAATAACTAAAACATTATTTGAAGTTAATTCCACGATGCTTGATTACAAAGATCAACAATTTGAACTTTTAACATTTCGAGATGTAACCGAAAGCAAAAAGGCAGAAGAAGAACTTCGAAAGAGCGAAATAAAATATCGTAGTCTGGTCGAAGATTCAGCTGCGGGCGTCGCAACAACAGACATGAGAGGAAAGTTCGATTATGTTAACAAATCATTATGCAAAATGATGGGATATCCCAAAGAAGAAATGGTTGGAAAATATTTTTGGGATTTTTTAGCTATAGAAGATAAGAAAAAAATTGTTCCAAAATTCTGGAATGCATGGAGACAACCACACAAAAAACTTTATCTCGAATTCAAAGGTTACCGCAAAAACAATGACGTTATACATATGGCATCAAGCCCCACACTTTTCATGTTTAAAAGTAAAATCGCTGGATTCAACGCCATCATAACAGACATAACCCCACAAAAGAAGTTGGAAGAAGAGCTCAGACAGTATTCTGCCGGTCTGGAGGATATGGTAGAAGAAAAAACAGCAGAATTAGCTCGATCTAAACAATTCATTGAAGACACAATTGAAAGTGTTCCGGATCTTATGTACCTCAAAGACAAAGATGGCAAATTCGTTTTCGCAAATGATGCGTATTGCAAGTTCCATGGCAAGCCCAAAAAAGGCATCATTGGTAAAACAGTCTACGATTTATACCAAAAGAATTTTGCAGAAGATTTCGTCAAGCATGATGAAACGGTCTTTGAAAAAGGAGAAGCCATAGTCACACCAGATATTCCTTTAATCGACGCGAAAGGCAACCAAATCATAATTCAAACTATAAAGGCGCCGTTAAAAGACGATAAAGGTCAGGTTACCCATCTTATAGGGATTGCAAGAGACATAACTGAACGTAAACAGCTTGAAAAAATGAAAGACCAATTCATTTCTGCAGTAACACATGAACTTCAGACCCCTCTCGTTTCAATCAAGGCATATATCGACTATCCTCTGACAGGTAAAATGGGACCTTTATCAGAAAACATGAAATCCAACCTGAAGATAGTTAAACGGAATACCGACCGGTTATTACAACTCACAGGAGAACTTCTCGATCTACGCCGTATGGAACTTGGAAGACTAGAATTGAATAAAGAAGATTTGGACTATCAAGAAATTATTAAGAACTGTTTAGAAGAGGTTAAACCATTATTTGAAGAAAAGCAGCAGATACTTAACATACAATTACCACATGGACAATTAAATATTCAAGCAGACAAGATCAGGCTCAGTCAAATTCTAATGAACCTTCTAAGTAATGCTAACAAATTCACCCCAGAAGAAGGTGGCATAAGCGTAATTGTCGAAGATACAAATGGTGAGATCCGAACAAAGATATCTGATTCTGGAATCGGTATAAGAAAAGAGGACATTAAAAGAATCTTCGAACCATTCTCATCTATCAAGAAGCCGACTTATATCAAAGGAACTGGCCTAGGTTTAAGCGTAACTAAAGGTCTCGTAGAAGCTCACAGAGGCAGAATAAAAGTCAATTCACAAGGTGAAGGAAAAGGAACAACCTTTACTTTTAATCTACCAAAATCAAAGTGACGTAGTTTGCCAGATAAAATTTTGATCATTGACGATGAACCGGATATCAGAGGTGCGGCTAAGATGATTTTGGAAGGCGAAGGATTTCTAATAACAATAGCCACTAATGGTGATGAAGGCATCGAGAAAGCGGAGAAAGAGATACCTGATCTTATACTTTTAGATCTTGTAATGCCTGGTAAGAGTGGACTAGAAACATGCCAGATCCTAAAATCCAAACCTAAGATCAAACATATACCTGTTGTAACATTCTCCGTTTTAGGTCGAGATGTCGATCGAAAATTGACACAAGATGCAGGCGCAGACGGACACCTAGTGAAACCTTTCACTCCCGACGGATTAACTTCAGCAATTAATCAACAATTAGATCTATCAAAACCAAAGAAATTTTTTGAACAGGTAGGAGCAGAATCTTCTGATATTAAAGGAAAAAAGTTCCTTTTTGAATTCGATCCATTTACACCTTATGAAAGATTGATTAGAGATTTCGCAATAGGATCCATTGCAAACAAAGAGGCAATAGTAGTGTTAAGCCCTAGCGGAACAAGTGTACGAAAATCACTTGAAAATGAAAAGAATGTAAAAATAATCGACTTGACACCAGATACCATGATGTCCTCAATTATTAGTGAAAATCCCAAGGGTCCGCTAAACCTGATTTATGACAGTCTAACAGATCTTATCTTGTCTACTCAACCTCAATCGGCATATTTGTTTGTTAGAAATTCGTTAAAATTAATGTCAGACCCCAGGATTACTTCATTATTCCTTCTTAATCCCTCCGCACATGAAGAGAAAGATGTATACGGTCTTAGAGGTCTTTTCAGTAGCCGTATAGTATACGGTAAAGATGGAGTAAGCAGTCTAAAGTTAACTTAGTATTTTTTATTCAAGAAAGTAACTTGATGGCTTAATTATGTTTTGAAATTTGTAATTATTTAGAATTCTTTTTTCAAAAACTCTTAATTCTATTAAAAATTACTAACATTTGTAAGCGCGCGCTAGAAGTCACGCTAGTCTTATTTAGACATTCAATTTAACGTACTATTCCTGAGGATGCTTACACTTGCGAATGGACTTTACAATTCAAATACCAAAACAAATCTTGTTTGGCGAAGGCACCGTAAAAGAGGTCCCGCAATTAGCTAAGGAATTTGATGCTAAATCAGGCCTTCTCATCACTGATCCTATTCTTAGTAA